>JADZDV010000424.1 GCA_020850915.1 Chloroflexota bacterium
GCTCGCTGAGCGTGACGAGGAGCGGCGGACACTGCGGGATCTGGCGGATCTCTCGCGTGATGGCCTCATCGCCTGCGATCGTCGGTTGGGCTTGACGTTCTGTAACCGCGCCGCGACGACGCTGCTCGGGGTCGCGGCGCCGGCCGACGATGGCACGGGGCGCTGGCCCAACGGTCTCGGGCCGGTGCGCGCCGCGCTGGGGAGGGCCCTGCTTGGTCGCGAGTCGACCCTCCGGGTCCCGCGCTTCCTGGAGGGTCGGCGCATCTGCCTTGATGCCGTAGCGCGGCCGGTCTTTGCCGAGGATGGCGAGCTCATCGGCGCGGCGCTGCGCATCGCCGATCCCGCGCGCGACCAGCCGGGAGCGGTAGCGGTGCTGGAGGAAGTCCAGACGCTCGCTCGCCGTCTGCAGGCTCCGCTTGGGTCCATTGGCGGATTCGCGGCGATGTTGCGGGAGGAGGCGGCTGGCACGCTCAACCCGCTCCAGCGCGAGCTGGCGGACTCGCTGAGCGTGGAGGCGCGAAGCGCGATCGGGACGATTCAGAGGTTCCTCGAGAGCAGCAGCGCGCGAACGACGGAAGTGTTCACCGTCGCTCCGTGTGACGTTGGTCGGCTGGTCGTCGAGGCGGCAGAGCGCATCACACCCGCGGCGGAGCAGAGAGGCGTCCAGGTTCGCCTTCGACTGGTCAACCCCCTGCCCATCGTTCACGGGTGCAGCGAGCGCCTGGCGCGTTTGCTGCACGGACTGCTCGACAACGCCGTCAGCTTCAGTCCGGCGGGCGCTCACGTGGAGGTGTTTGCCGGCGAGCTGGAAGGTAGGCTCCGGATCACCGTCAGCGACCAGGGTCCCGGCGTGCCGGTGGCCGATCGGGAGAGGATCTTCGACCGCTTCTACCGCGCGGAGAACCAGCCGAGGACCGGGCGTCACGGCATGGGGCTGGGGCTGACGATCTGCCGCTACATCGCCGAGGAGCACGGCGGCCAGGTCTGGGCCCACGACTCTGTACTGGGCGGCGCTGGGTTCACCGTCTCACTGCCGCGGCGGTCGCGCGCAGGTCGACTGGCGGCGCTCAGCGTGGCCTCGTGAGCACGGCAAGCTACTACAAGCGCTTGGAGATCGAGCCCAGCGCGTCACGCGAGCAGATCGACGCGGCCTATCGCCGCCTGGCGGCGCGGCTGCACCCCGACGTGAACCCAGCGCCGGACGCGACGGCCAGGATGCAGGCGCTCAACGAAGCGTACCGCGGGCTGCGAGACCTGCGCAGGCGCGAGGACGGCGACCCGGGAGAGCCCCCGACTGGCGAGACCACGGCAGCCGCGCCCAGCGCCGAATTGTCAGCTCGGGACAAAGCCTATCTCGTGGCGCTCGACGCACTTCAGCCAGTCTGGACCTCGGCGCTCGTCGACTGGTCTCGCATCTGGGCGTTCGGTCTCGACGCGCTGTACGCGGATACTGATGTGGCCAGCTCTGACATCGTCAGAGGCACCGAGTCCTGTGGAGCGGCGCTCTCCGCGGCGCAGGTGCAGCTTGGCACGGCGGCGCCTGGCGAGCGGACGGTGCGCCTCCACGCGGCCGCACGCTCGCTGCTCGACTGTCAGTCACTCGTGGCGCGGCAAGCTGCGAGCTTCTGCAAGAATCGGGATCCCGCGCTGTTGGGTCCGCTCGCTTCGCTGAGCCAGCGGCTGGCCGAGCTGGCGACTTCTGTGGCGGCCGAGCGTCTGCGGCTGGGCCACTCTCCGGCTCAGGCGCCGGACTAGCGCGCGGGGGCCGCCACCGCTGGTCGCGGCGCGCTTGCGTAGGTCGCCGAGTCGATCACGCCCCAGTAGTCTGGCGGCCAGTACGACAGCCAGGCCTGGCCGATGATGCTGTCGGCAGAGATCGCTCCGAACACGTGCGAGTCGCTGCTGTTCGGCCGGTTGTCGCCTAGGACGAAGTAGGAGTCGCTCGGAACTCGCTTCGCCTCCATGTCGTAATGTGCGCGGTGGTAGACGTACGGCTCGTCCAGCTCCTGGCCGTTCACGAAGACGCGCCCGTCGGTGACTTTGACGGTCTCACCCGGCAGGCCGATCACCCGCTTGATGAAATCCTTGTCGTTGGACCCTGGCGAAATGAAGACGATAACGTCGCCGCGCCGCGGTCCGTGAAACAGGTAGAGCGGCGCGCCGCGGCCTTTCCCCGGTTGCTCTGACGACACGAACCGCTCGAGGGGGGTCCCGTCAATGCGGGCATACACGAGGCGGTTGGCGAGGATGAACTGGCCGCTGTGGAAGTTCGGGTCCATGCTGGCGCCTTCGACCCGGAAGTTCTGGATCACCAGTCGCACCGCGAGAAAGATCGCCACCGTCAGAAGGATGGTCTGGACCACCTCCCACACCAGCGTCCGCCCAGCGCTCGAACGATGTGTCTCAGCCGGCGAGCTCGCGTAGGCCGCGTCTTGCTCCAACATGCTCGGGGTGACTCCCAGTGGCTGCGTCTGTCGCATTATATCTCCACGAACGGATGACCCGGCCCGAGGTGCCGCCGGGGCGTGTCACCCGCCGGCCAGCGAGCGCGCCAGCCAGACCATCGCCAGAGCGTACGCCCAGTGTCCCCAGAGACGTCGCGACAGGTTGACCATGAGCAAGAGCCAGGCCAGCGGCAGCACGAGCACTGCCAGCACGTTGGCACACCGCGCGTGCGCGACCGCGACGCGTTGGAGGGCATGGGCATCCCCGCCGCTTGGCCAGGACTCCAGCAGGATGGAGACGCCGAGCCAGAACAGGAGCGGGATAGACAGGCCGCTCCAGACGGTTAGCGGCAGAGTTGCCAGCCGCCACGCGAAGACGAGCGCGAGCACGCCGAGACTGGTGTTGAGAAACAACGGGCCCGAGGCGATGAGCAGCTGCTGTCGGAGCAGTGGCGGCAGGGCGTGGGTGACGAAGCCGGCCGGGCTGCCGATCCTGAACAGCGTCATGCGTCGGATTGGCACGCCGGCCAGGCGGCAGAAGGTGGCGTGGGCGAACTCGTGGACGATAACGCCCGGTGCTACCAGAGCGGCCTTGAGCATCATAGGCAAGAGGCAAGCTCCTGACGGCGCATTCAAACCGCTCCCGCTCGTCGGCGTGCAAACGCCCCACGGTTCGGCGCTCCGCACGGCATTCTAGAGCCGGCTCGCGGCGCTCGAGCGACCGATCGAGCACGCTTGCATCACATCCGTGCGTGCCGCGCCCGCGAGACGACTGAAGATCGGGAGGGCGCGGAGCGATGGGCGTATAATCGGCTCAAACTCTGATGGACATAACGCGCGGCGGTTGTCTGTTGCGCCGGCGTTGTGGTTGTGAATGGGGTGAAGGTGCGCGCTCTTATCAGCGTCTCCGACAAGGCTGGAGTCGTCGATTTTGCCCGCGGACTCGAGTTGCTAGGAGCAGAGATCTACTCAACCGGAGGGACCGAGAGCTTACTGCGCCAGGAAGGTGTGGCCGTCCGCGGCGTCCAGGAGCTCACCGGTTTTCCGGAGATGCTAGGTGGGCGGGTCAAGACGCTGCATCCCAAGGTGTTTGGCGGGATACTCGCCCTGAGGGATGACGCCGGTCATCAGTCCGAGCTGTCCGAGCACGGGCTTGCGCCGATCGACCTGGTGGCGGTCAATCTCTATCCGTTTGTCGAAACGGTGCGCCAGAGCGGTGTCGCTCTCGCCGACGCGCTCGAGCATATCGACATCGGCGGTCCGTCGCTCCTGCGCGCCGCCGCCAAGAACTTCGCCAGCGTGGCGGTCGTCTGCGATCCGCGGGACTATCCGGCGGTGCTCAGCGAGCTGGAGCAGCCGGGTGGGCTTGACCAGGAGACGCGGCGCCGGCTGGCCGCTCGCGCGTTCCAGCACTGCGCAGTGTACGACACCAACATCGCCGACTACCTCCGGCCAGCCGACGACCTGTTCCCGGACGAGTACACCCTCGCTCTCTGCAAGCTGGCCGCGCTGCGGTACGGCGAGAACCCGCACCAACTGGCGGCGATCTACACGGAGGCGACCTGGCGGCCACGTCCTGGCGGCATCGCGCAGGCCGTGCAGTTGCACGGTAAGCAACTCTCGTTCAACAACACCTACGACCTCGACGCCGCGTGGAACATCGTGAGTGACTTCTCCGCTCCCTGCGTCACTATCGTCAAGCACGGCAACCCCTGTGGTCTGGCGTGCGCCGATGACCTGACGGAAGCGTTTCAGCGAGCGCTGGCCACCGATCCGCAGTCCGCCTTCGGCGGTGCCGTTGCCCTAAACCGTGTGGTTGACGTCGCGACGGCCGAGGCGATCAAGAGCGTCTTTTTCGAGGACCTGGTGGCGCCAGACTTCACCCCAGAGGCGCTCGAGGTGCTCCGGACGAAGCGCGACCTGCGCGTACTCTCGACGGGCGCGGGTTCAGTCCAGAAGGGCGGCGGAGTTCGCGAGCTCGGTCTTGACTATAAGCGCATCGGCGGCGGCTTCCTGGTGCAGACTCCGGACAATCTCGGCGAGAGCATGCTGACCCGCGACGTCGTCACGACACGTCACCCGAGCCTCAGCGAGCTGACAGGCCTGCTCTTCGCCTGGCGCGCCGTCAAGCACGCCAGCTCGAACGCTGTCGTGCTGGCGAAGGGCCTGTCGCTCGTCGGTGTCGGGGCGGGACAACCCAGCCGGGTCGACTCCGTGGAGATCGCGGCACGCAAGGCCGGCGACCGCGCGGTTGGGAGCGTCATGGCGTCGGACGCGTTCTTCCCGTTTCCTGATGGGATCGAGAGGGCGGCCGAGGCGGGCGTGACCGCGGTCATCCAGCCGGGCGGCTCCATCCGCGATCAGGAAGCGATCAAGGCCGCTAATCGGCACCATATGGCCAGGATCTTCACCCATCAGCGCCATTTCAAGCATCGATAACCGGCGGAGCAATTGCGTGCACCAGGTTCTATTCTGGTGCATGATGCGCAGTGCGAAGAGCGTCTGATGCTTCGGGGGAGCTGTTCGGAGACTTCTTGACCAGTACGGAATTTCGCAATTATGATACTGTGATGCAATTTGACCACTTCCGTCCAGCGCTTAGGCGCGGACATAGAGACACGCTCCAGAAAGGAGGTAGTGGTCCGCTGTGGAAGCTGTTGCAAGCCTGCTCATCGGGCTGGTGGCGCTTGCGGTCGGCCTCGGCGTTGGTTACGTGCTGCGCCAGCGCTCAACCGCCCGGGTCGAAGACGCAGCCCGCCTTGGCGCGGAAAAACTGTTGGCCGAGGCAACCGCGCGACAGAAAGAGATCTTGCTGGAGGCCAAGGACGAAGTTCTTCAGCTCCGCAACGCCGCTGAGCAGGAGGTCAAGGAGCGTCGGCTGGAGGTCCAGCGTGCGGAGCGCCGACTGGAGAGCAAGGAGCAGGCAGTCGATCGACGCTTCACCGATCTCGAGCTCAAGCTGGACCAGCTCCAGCAACGGGACCAGGAGATCCAGGAGCGGCTGCATGAAGTAGAACGGCTCCGGCAGGAGCAGGTACGGGAGCTTCAGCGCGTCGCCAGCCTGTCTCTGGAGCAGGCGCGGGAGATCGTCCTGCGCAAGGTGGAGGAGGAGGCTCGCGAAGACAGCGCTCGTCTGATGCGCGACATCGAGCAGGAGGCCCGCGAGTCGGCTGAAGCCAAGGCCAAGCAGATCCTCTCCGTTGCCATACAGCGCTACGCTGGTGAGCAGGTCGCGGAGACCACCGTCTCCGTGGTCCCGATCCCGAACGAGGAGATGAAAGGCCGGATTATCGGACGCGAGGGCAGGAATATCCGAGCGCTCGAAGCCGCCACCGGCGTGGACCTGATTATCGACGACACGCCAGACGCCGTGACTCTCTCGAGCTTCGACCCGATCCGTCGCGAGGTGGCGCGAGTCGCTCTCAACAAGCTGGTGCTGGACGGGCGGATCCACCCGGGGCGCATCGAAGAGATCGTCGCCAAAGCCAAGCAAGAGATCGAGGCCCTGATCCGACAGGAGGGTGAAGCGGCGGCGTACGAGGCAGGCGTGCACGGCCTGCATCCCGAGATAGTCAAGGTCATGGGGCGAATGAAGTTCCGCGCCTCCTACGGCCAGAACCAGCTCCAGCACAGCATCGAGGTAGCGCACATCGCCGCCATGCTGGCCGCGGACATCGGCATCGACGTCGCCATGACGCGCCGCGCGGGCTTTCTCCACGACATCGGAAAGGTGTTGACCCACGAATTCGAGGGGCCTCACCACATCGTTGGCGGGGATTTCGTCCGCCGCTACGGCGAGTCGGCGCTCGTCGCCGACGCTGTGAGCGGGCACCACGACCACGATCCGGAATTCCAGACGCCTGAGGCGGTGGTGGTTCAGGCGGCCGACGCGATCTCTGGGGCTCGGCCGGGCGCACGACGCGAGAGCGTCGAGCACTATGTGAAGCGCCTGGAGGCACTGGAGAACGTGGCCAACTCGTTCGAGGGCGTCGAGAAGTCGTTTGCCATCCAGGCTGGGCGCGAGGTGCGGATCATCGTCCGACCCGAGGAGGTGGATGACCTTGGCGCCAGCCGTCTGGCCCGCGACATCGTTCGGCGAATTGAGGACTCACTCCAGTACCCGGGCCAGATCAAGGTGACCGTGGTGCGCGAGACGCGCGCCGTCGACTACGCCCGCTAGGGAGCACATGAGCAAGCCAACAGCGCATCGTGTTGATCTACACCTCCACAGCACCGCCTCGGACGGCCGGCTGGAGCCGGGCGAACTGGTCGGACTTGCGCACCGCAACGGAGTCAGGCGGCTGGCGCTGACCGACCACGACACGACGGCCGGCCTCGGGGAGGCGCTGCGGATTGGTGCCGAGCTGGGGGTCGAGGTGATCGCCGGCATCGAGCTGAGCACGGATATCCCGGGCACCGAGGTCCATCTGCTGGGGCACTTCCTGGACTATCAGACACCAGCCTTCCAGACGACCCTGGCGGACTTTCGCGAGGCTCGCTTCAACCGCGCCGCGGGAATGGTCCGCAAGCTGGCTGAGTTGGGCCACCCGATCTCCTGGACGCGCGTCCCGGAGATCGCGGGCGAGGGGGCGTCGGTGGGACGGCCACACGTGGCCCAGGCACTGCTTGAGGCAGGCCACGTCAGCACGATCCC
>JADZDV010000622.1 GCA_020850915.1 Chloroflexota bacterium
AGGCTGTTTCAACCTGAACGGCTGGATGTACAGTGTGGTGGAGGCGTGGTCGTGGGAGCAGTCGGAGGAGGCGTTGGTGGATCGGAGTGGGTGTCCGTGGGACGACGAACCGCGTCGTCCATCGCACGCGGACAAGCGTAAGGCGTTGCAGCGTGAGGTGCTACGTGAGGAAATTGCGGCGTTGTTGCGTGGTCGCTGTACTTTCCGCAACTTTCTGAGTGTCGAAGCGTCGGCGCCGAAGTTTCGGCGCTAGCGCCGACGGGTGGTCCTGGCAGGGAGCTTGTCCAGCGAATCTCCTGCCGAATGTCACAGCGCCCGGCGTAAGTCCTTCATGCGTCGGCGGATCGGTGCTGAAATTCAGGCGACTTGGGGGGGCAGCCCGAAACCGTAGGGAATTCGGCCCCCGTTGGCCTGCTGGCGAACTTTCGCCACTGAGTGTTAGAAAGTTGCGGAAAGTACAGTTTCCATCAAGGACGCTGCCAAACGCACGGGGTTGTCGGCCACGTCGATCCGGCGGGCAGTGACGAGCGGGGAACTGCCCGCATCCAACGCGGGCAACGGGCGTCGTCCGGTGTGGCGAATCACCCAGGCCGATCTCACAGCGTGGCTAGCACCAAACGGTTTCCCAGACCCTGATGCCTAATAATGGGACGTTACGGACCGGCGCGGGGTTGCTGACGCGGAGTGAGCGACAACACCAGGCGACGGTTCTCCAACCAGGGCAAACGATGCTGCTGCCGATTGAGCCGATCAACCATCGGTTCCAACACTTCCTGCCCCGCGAACGGGTCCAGGTATACGATCAACGCTTCCGACGTCTCGTACAACTGACCCGGACGGTTCAGGAATTGACGACGCACGGTCTTGACCTGCTCCCCTTCGTAACGCCCCCCCCAACGACGCGGCCAGATCCGACACCGCGTTGTACACCAAGGCCACCAACCAACCCAGCATTTGCAACGGACCCCGATGAAAACGCGGACGCTTCCGATCGGGACTCGCTTTGTCGTAGCCGCACGGGATCGCATCCAAACCCAGGTCATGCACTCCGACACGATAGCCTTGCTCCTGATGCTGGCGTTCGCGGAAGTCCGTCAGCACCTCCAACGGTTGGGCATCCCGCGTCGTGTACAGCGGATGCCAGCGATCTTTCTTTGGCCCCGGACGCACCTCGCGGCACACGATGGTGCGAATCGCCTGCTCCGGACTCTCCCCTTTGAGCACCGTGGTCGTCTCCGCCAGGCGGATCTCCTTGGGCGGGGCCGTCGTACACACCCCGGCTTCCTCGACCGACACGAACAGGCCCGAAGGCAACTGCTTCCAGGCCCGCAGTCGGTGCGGATAGCGGCAGGCACGCAGCGTCACTTCCAGGTTGTCGTGCTGCTCGGCCAGATCCCACAAGGCACGCACGCCCGCGTCCGACTTGCCCGCCCCGGCATCGAACACGGCGTGCAAGGAACGCGGTTGGCCCTGCTCCAGAACCTGTTGGACCAACGGTACGGCCAACTCTTGCAAACCGCAGTTGCCCGGCGTGGCTCGCGCCGTCACAAACCGCCGGCTCTCCAGGTCGTAACCGGTGAACAGTTTCTCACAACGCATGTACTTGTTGCGGGTGGTGACGTAGCCTTTGCCGATGCGATACTTCCGCGTCCAGCGGGGAATGGTGTGTTCGTCGAAGCTCATCTGGCAGTGTTGCCGACGGATCAGGTGCCAGGCAAAGGTGCGGCGGCAAAAGGCATCGACCTCGTACCAACTCAGGTGCCGCCGCCAGCCGCCGATGGCGTAACGCGACGGACAACGACGAGAGCCACACAAGCGGGCAAAGCCAGCATCTTCCAGGTCGTCGAGGTGAAAGACCCGTTCGGTGCCGGTGACCAGCATGAAGAGGCTGGTGAGCAACCCGGAACGCAGGACTCCGTAGTCGTCGTTGAAACATTCCTGGGCGGTGGCCAACCAGTCGAGGGCGGTGGGCATCAGGAGGAAGGCGCCGGCGTACTGGGTGCGTAGGGACAAAAAGGGGGTGGGGGGATCGGTGGTTCGGCCGGCAACAGGGTGAGGCGTGGCGGATCGGCAGGCGTGTTGGTGTGGTTGGCTATCGGGGTATTGGGCGGAGCGGG
>JADZDV010000425.1 GCA_020850915.1 Chloroflexota bacterium
GCGTACTCGGACTTTCCGCGCCTCTCCTACTTCCTCGCGCGGGACGGCTTCATGCCCCGCCAGTTCACCTTTCGTGGCGATCGGCTGGCGTACAGCACGGGGATCATGACGCTGGGTGGCTGCTCGATCCTGGTGCTGTGGCTGTTCGGCGGCAGCATCAGCGCGCTCATCCCGCTGTATGCCTTTGGCGTGTTCTCGGCCTTCACGCTGTCGCAGAGCGGCATGGTCGTGCGCTGGTGGAAGCGCCGCGAGCCGACGTGGCAGACCAGTATCGTGTTCAACGCGGTTGGCGCCACGGCTACGCTCCTGGTCCTGCTGGTCGTCGCAGCCACCAAGCTCCTCGACGGGGCGTGGATCGCCGTGGTGGTGCTGCCGCTGCAGATCGCCATCTTCACGATGGTCTCTCACCACTACCAGCGCACGGCAGTGGAGCTGGCGCCCGAGACGCCGATAGACCAGGCGCAGATCACTCACCACATCATCTTGCCGATCAGTCGCCTGAATCAGATCACGCTCCAGACCCTGGCGTACGCCCAATCGATCGCGCGCGATCCGCAGGACAGCGTGGTGGCAGTCCACATCTCGGACGATCCAGAGAGCGGAGCCGCGGTGGTCGCGGAGTGGGAGGCCTGGAGTCCGGGCGTCCCGCTCGTGCAGATCGAATCACCCTATCGCTCGCTGATCGGCCCGTTGCTCGCCTTCGTCGATTCAGAGCGACGGCGCAACCCGGGCGCAACGGTCACCGTGATCCTCCCGGAGTTCGTGCCGCGCCACTGGTGGGAGCACCTGCTGCACAACCAGACCGCCTTGCGAGTGAAGGGCGCGCTGCTGTTCCGTCCCGGCGTGGTTGTCACCAGCGTGCCCTACCACATGAGATCGGCGAGGGACCGAGTCGAAGACGAGCTGAGCGAACAATCGGCGCTGGATGGGCGGAGCCGGCAGGGACCCGCGGCTGCCGGAATTCGCCGTCGCCGCATCGTGCAAAGCGGCCAGCGGAGAAGTTGGGAGGAGCCTCGCTGACCGTTGCTGTCGCCGCCGCGGTGCGGGAGCGACGAGCGAAGCCGACTCAATCGGTGCTGTGCAGCAGACGCTCCGCCAGGCTGACGGCACGACTCCTGTCATAGCTCAAGTAGCGGCCCGCCAGGTTTCGGAACGGGTCGCCAGCGAAGAAGCGCTCGTAGAGCACCTGTCGCCCGCCGAACGCGGAGCAGGCAACGTCCCACGCCAGGCGGAACAGACGTACGCGCGCCTCGCCGCCCAGGGTGGCCGACTGCAGATAGCGGCTGGCATCGTCGCCGATCTCAGAGCCGAAGGTCCGCTCGCTCGGGATCGACATAAGGCCGCTCGCGCCGAGGAGCTGGAGGATTTCGACCAGTCTTGGATAGACCGTCGGGAAGTAGCCGCGAGCGGTCCAGAGCGTGTCTGGCCGGGGGACGTAGACCCCGTTCTCGTCCGGCTGGGCGTCCGCCTCGGCGGCGCGGATGAATGCGCGAGTCGTTTCGATGGCGTTCACGATCTCGCCGAGCATCGCCTGCACGTGGGTGTACCCGGCCGTGTTGATCGTCTCGCTGAGGAGCGAGGCGATGCCCAGCACCAGCTCCGCTTTGACCAGGTTCTTGACCAGGAACTGGTGGATGGCGTGGGTGAAGGCGGTCGTCTGGCGGAACAACCCGGCGCACAGCTCCGCGTCGCGGTGGATGAAGACGCGATCCCAGGTGACCAGCACGTCGTCCAGGACGACCACCGCGTCCATCTCTTCAAAGCGTGAGCCAAGCGGGTGGTCAAAGGCTGACCGCCCGAGATCGAAGCTTTCGCGGCAGATGAGCTTCAAGCCGGGAGCGGCGATTTGCACCGCGAAGGCGATCGCCTCGGCGCTGGAGGAGCCGTGGTAGGTCTTTGACGGCGACGGCAGGATCAGCAGCTCATCGGCGAATGGGCCGAGTGTCGCCAGCGATCGTCCGCCTCGGACCACGATGCCGTCGCTCGATTCGTCCACGATCCGCACGCCGGCCGCGTCGGGCGATGGCGCGGCGCCCCGATCGCGCTGTGGCGAGCTGAAGGCGTGGGTGAGGCAGAGATCCTGCTCGCGGCAGCGCTCATAGTACGCGACGACGCGCGCACCGAACTCCTCACCGCCCTGGGCGAAGAAGCCGCGAGCCGCGGCGCAGCCCATGAGCAGGGAGTTGAGGTAGTCCGGGGAGCGGCCGATCATTCCGCCACTGTGCTCCGCCCAGACACGGAACATCTCTCGTCGCGCCACGAGATCGGCGACACTCCGGGGCTGGACGAACGACAGGCCGACTCGCTCGCCGCTGGACGGCGAGCGGTAGGTCATGGCGTCAAGCAGGTCGGGTTGGAGCTGCAGGTCGTACAGCGCGGCGATGGCGTGCGCGCCGCTGCCAACGGTGGCGTCGGTCGTCACGTCCGCGACGCGGCGTCCGTCGATCCAGACCTCGCGACCGTCTCGTAAACCGTTCAAGTAGGCTGCGCCGCCCCGTGCCACCACTCGATCGCTCCAGGAGCCGCCAGGTCAGCTCTTGACCAGAACGCGCGCGACGTCCTGGGGATGGCTCTCGAAGTACTCGAACGCCTCGGCGACCGCCTCCAGGGGGAACGTACGGCTGACCAGGCCGGTCACGTCGATCTTCCCGCTGGAGGCGAGGTCGACGGCGAGCGGGTAGTCGCGAGCGCGCAGGGCGCGGCTGCCGATGATCGACAGCTCCTTCATGTAGAGCGGGAAGGCCGTCACCGGTGGCAGTGGACGGGTGCCGATGCCGTAGGAGAGGATGGTCCCGCCCGGCCGGGCAAGCTGCATCGCCATGACCAGCAGCTCAGGGCTGCCGGACGACTCGATGACGACGTCCGCGCCACGGCCGCTGGTGATACGGTTGACCGCGGCCGCGGCGTCTTCGTCGAGCGTGCTGACGACGTGTGTGGCGCCGCGCGCGCGGGCAAGCTCCAGCTTCCAGACCGTGCGTGAGATGCCGATGATAGGATCGGCCCCGGACAGATGGGCGAGCTGCACGTGCAGGTTGCCGCTGGTGCCGCATCCCAGCACGACAACGGACATGTTGGGTCCGATCCTGACCCGCTCCTGCGCGTGCAGCACGGTTGCGAGCGTCTCGACAATCGTGCCGTCTTCGAGCGGAATGTTGTCCGGGAGTCTGAATGCCTTGCGCTGATCGAGCGCCTGGTGCTCTGCCAGAGAGCCCTCGAATTCGCGGCCGTGCACACCGGCCTTGCGGCAGCAGTTGTCCAGCCCGATGAGACAGAGGTCGCAGGCGCCGCACGTGGCGATCGGGTTCAGGATCACCCGGTCGCCGGGCGCGAGGTCGACGACGTCCGGACCGACGGATTCCACGACGCCGGTGCCCTCGTGGCCGAGCACCATCGGGAAGCGCAGGTTCGGGACGAGCCCGTTGTACATGTCCAGGTCGCTGTGGCAGAGCGCCGTCGCCCTGAAGTTCAGAACGATCTCGCCGGGGCCCGGCCGGGGTCGCTCTCGCTCGACGACCCGCAGGTCGCGGGGCGACTCGAGCTGTGCGACGCGTGATGACACGGTCATGCGCTGCTTCTCCTACGCGCCCAGCTTGATGCGCCGCGCAACGCGCAGGCGGTGCACCTGGTTGGTACCGTCAGAGTGGAGCATGGTCGAGGCGTCGCGGAGGTACTTCTCGATCGGCAGGTTCTTCATGATGCCCGAGCCGCCGTGGATCTCCATCGCCATGCGGGAGACGTCAAAGGCCGCTTCCGAGGCGTAGACCTTGGACATGCTCGGCAGGCGGAAGTCGAATGGCTCCATGTTGTCGGCCGCCCAGGCGGCTTTCCAGGTGAGCAGACGGGCGGTCTCGATCCTGGTGGCCATGTCGGCCAGCATCATCCCGATCGCCTGGTGCTCGATGATCGGTTTGCCGCCCTGAACGCGCTGCCTCGCGTAGCTCGCGGCCGCCTCGTACGCCGCGCGGCCAATGCCCAGGCACAGCGCCGCCGCCTCGGCGTTACCGCCGCGCATGAAGCGCTGGAGCGCGGGGAAGTAGGCGCCCTCCTCCAGCACGCGGTTGCCGACCGGCAGCACGACGTTCTCGCAGAGCAGATCGGCGTTGAGGATCAGGTGCTGGCCCGTCTTCTCCCAGATCGTCCCTATCGAGAAGCCGGGCGTGTCGCGCGGGACGATGAAGGCGGACAGGCCGCCTTCGGAGTAGCGTTTCTGGCGGTCGGTGCGAGCCAGGATCAGGTAGAGCCTGGCAACCGGGCCGAGCGAGATGAACGTCTTGTGCGCGTTGAGGAGATACGTATCGCCGCGACGCTCCGCGAAAGCCTGGGCGCCGGCGCCGGGCTCGTCATACGGTAGCCAGGTGTCCGACCCGGCCTGGGGCTCGGTACCGCCGATGGCCAGCAGCGCGCGGTGATCGCTCAGTAGCGGGATCAGAAACGTGTCGCGCTGCTCGGAGGTGAAGAAGCGGAACATCTGGTGGAAGAGACGCGAGGCCTGGTCGAAGATCGTCGCGACGCCGAGATCTGCCGCGGCGAACTCTTCGTTCATCAGGCACTCGTCAAAGGTGTTGGCGCCGCCGCCGCCGAACTCGCGCGGGACCGCCAGTGTCCGAAAGCCCAGCTTCGAGCCCTTTTCGAGGAGATCCCACGGAAAGCGCTCCCACGGGTCCGGGATGGACTCGCGGGCTTTGGAGATCGGCTTGATCTCCTGTTCAGCGAATTCCCGCGCGGCGAGCTGCAGCGCCTGTTGTTCTTCGGTCAGCGTGAAGTCAATCATGGCCTCTCCCGTTGCCCTCGCGTGCAGCCCTGCCCGAGCCGGCCGCGGGGTGGCACGTGGCTGGCCCAGTAATAGCAGAGCACGGCGGCTATGACAAACGCGGAGCGGCCTGGCGACAGTTGCCAGGCCGCTCTCGGTCCATCAGGTCGCGGAGGCTGTGCGTCAGGTCGTGATGTACTCCAGGTTGGTCTCGATATTGCAGGAGGTCAGCGTCGGCCAGTTGCCGACCTTCTTGCTGACGGCCCAGCTAGCGGTCTTGGCACCAAGCATGATCCCGTGAAAGCCGTCGTAGAGTCGCTGACCGAGGGCAACTTCGAGGGCGGCGCGCTTCTGGGGGTCGAGCTCGTCCGAGGCCCGCAGCAGCTCCTCGTCAAACGGTCCGTCGGCCAGGTTGCCAAACGTCCCCTTGGTCCAGATCGTCCGCTGCCAGCTCAGGACCGGGTCGTCGTTCCCCGTGGGCGGGGAGTAGGCCCATGACGACGGTCCGGTCTTGCGGGCGCGGACCTTACCCAGCATCGTGCCCCACTCCTCGTTGGCCCGCCGGATCTTCAGGCCGAGCTTCTCGAGGTCCAGCGCGACCGCCTCGGTGAGGTCCTGGCCGTCGATGTTCTGGTTGGTCAAGGTCATCTTCATCTCGAAGCCATTGGGGTAGCCCGCCTCGGCGAGCAACTGCTTGGCCTTCGCGAGATCGTACGCTGGCACTTTCCAGTCCGTCTTGTAGCCGGGGTTGTAGGGATAGAACCAGTAGGAGTAGGGGGTGTCCGCGGAGCCGTAGCCGCCCCAGACGCCGTCGATGATCGCCTTCTTGTTGACCCCCGTGTTCATCGCCAGACGGACCTTGCGAGCATTGTCCAGGCTCTTAGGGTCTTTCGGATCGCCGACCCACGGGCACGTGGGGCAGAAGTCATCTTTGTCAGCGGCGGTCTGACCGGAGAGCACGATCCAGTTGAACGAGGCGTTGGGCGTCTGCTGGAGGCGGAACCCGGCGCTCTTGGCCTGGGACAGGAAGTCGCCTGAGACGCTGACCACGTCCACCTCGCCCGCTCGGAGCGCCGCCAACTGGGCGGCCCGGTCGGGCAGGCGGCGGATGGTGACTTCTTTGAAGCCCGGCTTCAGCCGCCAGTGGCTCGGCTGGGCCGCGTAGCGGTGGAAGTCGCCCTGCTTGCTCTCGACGTGCCGGTAGGGGCCGGTGCCGATCGGGCTCAGAGCAGCTTTCTCTTCGCCAACCGACTCAACGTGCTTGCGCGAGGTGATGTTCTGATAGTGGGTCGTCTGGGCGAAATGCGAGGCGGTCTCCCAGGTGGGTGCCTTGAACCGCAGGACGACGGTGTACTTGTCCGGCGTCTCGACGCGCTCCAGCATCTGGCGGAAGTAGGGGGCCGAGCCGCCCTGGACGTCAGGCCTGAGGTGCTGCTCGACGGTGAACTTCACGTCGTCCGAGGTCATCTCGCCCCAATCGCCGTGGAACATGACGCCCTGGCGCAGTTTGAAGGTCCAGGTCTTGTAGTCGGCCGAATGGCCCCACTCGGTCGCCAGACCAGGCTGGTGCGCGAACGTCTTGGGGTCGCGCAGGATGAGTGAATCGAACATCAGGTCCCAGATAGGCTTGTCGCCAATCGAAGAACGCCAGGCCCACGGGGTCTCGAGGCCGAAGGTCGCCATGGCGATGACGAGGCGGTCGCCCTGGCTGGTCCCCTGCGCTGGCGCGGCCTGCGCCGCGGGAGATGCCGCGGCCGCGGCTGGTGTGGCGGCCGCGGCTGGCTTCGCCGCGTCCGCCGGTTTCGCCGGCTCGGCTGGCTTGGCCGGCTCAACTGGCCTGGCTGGCTCGGCCGGCTTGGCCGGGGCTGGCGGCGCGCTCGGCGAGCACGCTGCCAGCAGCGGGGTGCCTGCCAGGGCGGCGCCAGCCAGCAAGCCGCGGCGGAGCAGGGTCCGCCGGCTGAAGCCCACGCGATCGTGCGTGAGGATGTCGTCGCGACCTGTCACTGGTTCTCCTCCTGCTGCCGCGTGGCGACGCCGGGTCCACCGAGAGGCCCGCCGTCGCCCGTGACTCCCCCGTCTGTGTCCCACCCACCCTGCAACCGGGTGAATATACCTGGCCGACTGATGTGTTGGTCTCGGAATAGCTCCCCCGCGGAGTGTAGACCGCGTAGTCCCAGTTTCCGACCGCGTTGCTCACAGTCCAAGGTCGCCGTCATCGAGCCGAGCATGACGGCGTGGTGTTTGTCGTGCCGCTTCTGCCAGAGCTGCGCTCTGCATTCGCGTTCGCTGCTCCTCGTCCACCTCAGTGTGAAGAGTCAGCAACGCCTCGTCGCGCGGTCCCTCCGCGAGGAGATGGAACGGTGTGCGGGCTGGTTAACGCAGAGGCACGGCGCCGCCGGCGAGCTTGCCCAGTCGCTCTCGGCTGGCGTCGATCTGGCCCTCTGTATAGGAAGAAGCGGCGTCGCGGGTGAATTTCTCCATCCCGCCCTCCCGCATGAAGCCCATGCCGCCCCACACCTGCATCGAGTCGTAGCAGATCCGACCCGCGATCTGGCCTGCCATGACCCGGGCGGCCAGGCAGCGGCGCTCGGCTGAATCCGGGTCGTGGTCTACGGCCCAGGCGGCGGCCAGCGCCTGGTCGCGGGCGGCTTCGAGGCCCAACGCCATATCGCCAAGCTTCATCGCCACGGAGCTGTGCTCGATGATGACCTTGCCGCCCTGGACGCGTTTGCGCGCCCAGTCGACGGCCAGGTCATAGGCGGAGCGCGCCACGGCCAGGGCGCCAATGGCCTCGATCGGGATGAAGCGCCGAGCCGACCGCGCCATGACCGCCGCGCCAGCGCCGGCGGGGCCGACACGGTCAGCCTCTGACACCGAGCAGAGCGCCAGCTCCAGGTCTGCCATGGGGCAGAGACGCCGCCCCGCGGTGTCCACGAGTCGAGCGACTCGCAGGCCCGGGCGCTTGGCCGGGACGGCGAAGACGTGGCTCTCGGTCTCTGTCTCGGCGGCGTCCACCAGGAACAGGCGAGCGACGCTGCCGGAGGCGACGGCAGAACACTGGCCGTCGAGGTCCCAACCGCTTGCGACCCTCCGGGCAGCAACGAGCCGCCCCGCGTCGGCGTCGCGCGGGGCAACGGTCATCAGGAAGCGGTTATCTGAGACGAACGCGGGCAAGAGGCGGCTAGCGGCCTCGTCGTCCTCGGCGACGAGCAGGCTGGCGCGCCAGGTCTGGGCCAGGGCCGACGCAAACCCAAGATCGCCGTAGGCGAGCTCGTCGTAGACGAGGCAGAGGGTCAGGAGGTCCGGGCTGGCGCCGCCGTGGGGCGCTGGAAGGGCCAGCGTTCGCAGACCCGCCTCCGACGCCCGCTCGAGCACTCCCCAGGGGAAACGGCGCGCCGGGTCCGGCAGGAGGTCTAGGTCCTTCGCGATCGGCCGGACCTCCTGTGCCGCGAAGTCCCGCGCGAGATCCTGGAGCGCTCGTTGATCGTCGGATAGCTGCCACATGCTGCTCCTCCTGGCGGTTTTCTAGCCTTCCTTGTCCTCGTACTGCGCCTTGATCTGCGCGAGGATCGTCGGATCGGCCAGGGTCGTCGTGTCGCCCAGCACGCGGCCCTCAGCGACGTCCCGGAGCAGGCGGCGCATGATCTTGGCGCTCCGCGTCTTCGGCAGTTCGGCAGTGAAGAAGACGCGGTCTGGCTTGGCGATTGGGCCGATCTTCTCCGCGACGTGATCGCGCAGGGTGTCCACCATCTCCTGGTTGCCGGCATGGCCGCCACGGAGCGTCACGAAGGCGGCGATTGCCTGGCCCTTGATCTCGTGGTTGATGCCGATCACGGCCGACTCCGCTACGGCGGGATGGCTGACCAGTGCGCTCTCAACCTCCATCGTGCCGATGCGGTGGCCGGAAACGTTGAGCACGTCGTCCACGCGGCCGAGGAGCCAGAAGTAGCCGTCCTCGTCCCGCTTGGCGCCGTCCCCGGTGAAGTACATGCCGTCGAAGCGGCTCCAGTACGTCTTGACGTAGCGGTCCGGATCGCCCCAGATGGTGCGGGCCATGGCTGGCCAGGGCCGCTTCAGCACGAGGTAGCCGCCGCCCACCGGAACGGACTGTCCCTGCTCGTTGACGACGTCCGCGTCGACGCCTGGGAACGGAACCGTGGCGGAGCCTGGCTTGGTGGTGGTGAGACCTGGCAGCGGGGTGATCAGGATCATGCCAGTCTCGGTCTGCCACCAGGTGTCGACGACCGGCGTTCTGTTGCCGCCAATGTGCGCGCGGTACCAGACCCACGCCTCTGGGTTGATCGGCTCGCCCACAGTACCCAGCAGCCGCAAGCTCGAGAGGTCGTGCTTTTCGGGGAACTCCGTGCCCCAGCGCATGAAGGTTCGGATCGCCGTCGGCGCCGTATAGAGGACCGTCACGCCATAGCGCTCGACGACCGCCCAGAAGCGATCCTTGTCCGGCCAGTCCGGGGTGCCTTCGTACATGATGCACGTGGCGCCGTTGGCGAGCGGCCCGTAGACGATGTAGCTGTGGCCGGTGACCCAGCCGA
>JADZDV010000426.1 GCA_020850915.1 Chloroflexota bacterium
ATCCGAGACGAACGCGGTCTCGGCGAGGCGGGGAATGGACCCGTCGCGCTCGGCCTTCTCGAGAATCTTCTGAATGCGGCTCATGGTCTCTATTCCCCCAAGGCTACGAGGCCCGAATGTGAGCGACCTCGCCCAGCACGGGCAGGTCGAACTCGTCGATGACGTCGCGCGCACTGTGGACGGACCGGTCGAGATACTCGCGGCCGAGCGCCGCGCCGCCGCCCAGACAGAGCCCGGCCATGACCGCGATGAGCATCACGCGCCACGGGATCGGCTTGACGGGAGTGCCGGGCAGCGTCGCGGCGTAGAGGACGGCGAATTGCTCGCCGTCACCGTTGCGCGCGACGTTCTCGGCGGTTCTGGCGGCGTCGAGCTTCCCGGCGAGGTCGTGGTACTGCGCCTGCGCACGGTCGTACTCACGCTGGACGGAGGCGAGCTGCTGTTCGATCCGCGGCGCGGCTTCGACCCGGGCCTGATACTCGCCAATCTGCCGGCGGACGGCCACATCGGAGAGCCGGAGTTCGTTGATGGCCAGCCGCGTCTGGTCGCGGTCGCTCGTCAACTGCCGGTATGACGGATTGCGCAGGAGCTGGGCGTGCCGGTTGGCGGGCGGCTGCATGCGTCCAGCGGCCGCAGCTTCACGCGCGGCTTCGAGGCTGTTCTGAAGCCGGATGACCTCAGGATGCTTGTCCGTGTAGGCTCTCCGGGCTTCGGCGAGCGCGGCTTCCAGGTCGAACACGCGCGACTCGGGGGTCGCCTCGAAGGCGCCGGCCTGGCTCTCTGCGCTTCCCTCTTCGACCGCGCTGATCTGCTGTTCGATCATGGTCAGCCGGTCCTGCTGGCTGCGAAGGGCCGTCGCGTTGGTCTCGAGCTGGCGCCGCAGGCCGGCCAGCGTCTCCAGATTTGCCTCCATCTGGCTGGGCAGACTCCCGAGGAAGTTCTCCTTCGACTGTCGGAGGCGCGCTTCCATTTCCGCCAGCTGCGTCTGCTTCGCCTGCACTTCGGCGGCGAGAAAAGCGGAGGTGCTCTCGGCGAGCGTGGTCCGCACACGCGAGTTCTCTTCCACGAAGACATTGACGAGGCGATTCGCGACGCGTTGTGCCCGGGCCGGATCACGGTCCGTGTACGACAGGATGAAGGCATCCAGTCGGCGTTCGCTGGTCCCGGCGACCGGCTCGGCCACCCTGAGACGAATGGCGCCCTTCAGTCGGCTGATGTCGGCATCCGTGGCTCCTCCGGAGCGCAACCCTTCCTCCTCGACGACCCGCGCCAGGATGTCCCGGCTGAGCAGCTGCTGCGACAGCGCCCGCGTTCGTTCCTCGTTGTTGAGAAGGGCCGACTGGTGAATCAGATTCGGCGCCACGGTCGCTCCCGTGACCCCGATGGTCGTCGTGGATTCGTACTCCTTCGGCAGGATGCGGAGAAGGGCGGCGCCCGCTCCGATCGCCAGCAGCAACGGAATCGCGAACCACCAGCGGCGCCGGCGGATCATGGAGAGATAGTCGAGCGCGTGTGCGGGTACGTGTTCCATTAGCGGATCCTCGCCGTGGTGCCCGCGGAGACCTGGACGCCAAGCTGATAGCGCTTCAGGGTTCCACCGGGCTGGTCAATCGTTTGGTGAGTGGCGGCCGCGAAGGCCTCGAGCCGCATCCACCGGGTGAAGGAGTAGGCGACACCGCTCTCGATCCAGATCGTTTCGAGCGGCAGCTGACCCTGTTGAATGGGCTCGTTGCGGCGCCACGCGGTCACCGTCTGCAGCGTGACCCGACGCCCCAGGGGAAGCTGCAGACGCGCGGTGACATCTTCGTTCTCAGACGTGCCGCCGACGCCGAACGACGGCACGAACGATCGGCTGTAGATCACGTTGAAACCCGCCCGACGGAAGTCGCGGGCGAGCCCGGCGCGCAGCGCGGGACCCATCCGCGACTCGGATGCCAGACCGAGCCGCGAGACCCCCGCCGCGGCGAAGACGCGCAGCAGGTCCGAGAGCCGGTGTTCGACGCCGCCCCAGACGGTCTGGACGTCAAACTGGTCACCGTTGAGTAGCGAGGCCCGTTCGAGCAGGTAATCACCCGTCAGTGAGGTGCGCGTGGTCAGGGTCCGTGTCACGGCGAGTGTCGCGCCGTGGCTATAGCCGCCCGTCAGGACGGCGAACCGCCCGAGCGTGTCGTCGAAGTCCACCCATTGGAAGTGGTAGCCGGCGGCGACGTTGGTCTGTCGGCTCACGGCGATCTCGACTCCGCTGCGCAGGTCCTGCAAGCGCGATCCGACCCGCGTGTGGGCCACGCCTGGCAGCTCGACGAGCTCCGTCGTCGGCAGCGCCGCAGCGTTGTGCCGAAGATAGAACGAGGTGCGACGGGACAGGTGCCGGCGGGCGGACAGCGTGAAGCGCTGCCCGTAGCTGTTGAGCGACGCCAGATCGTGATGCCTGACGAAGCCGCCGTCGTACCGGGCACCGAGCTCGCCACGGCGGCCGCGGAAGTCGACCGAGACCATCGGTCGGACGACGTTCAGGCCATCCCCCACGGGCCGGCCATCGGTATGGTCGAAGAGCACGTTGTTATCCCAGACAGTGGCAAAGCCGATGCCCGGCGACACCGTCCAGCCGGCGGTGGGTGGGGCGGCCTCCATCGCCGTGGCTGGCGTCCGGCCAGAAATCTGGGCGGTCACCGGCGCGCTGGCGACGCACGTCAGCGCGATGCACACGAGGCCAGGAAACGCCCAGCGACGCACGACGATGCAGCCCAGCGTCTTCATGGCGTTCAGTCCGGGACCACGACGGTGTCGCCCGATTGGAGGTACATCTGCGCGGAGGCCGAGCCCCTGACGGCGTCCCGGTAGTTGAAGCCGATGGCTTCGACGCCGGCGTCGGTCGTCCGCAGAACACGGATGTCGTTGTTCTTGGCGAACTCGGTCAGGCCGCCGGCCAGCGCGAGTGCCTGCAGCACGGTCACCCGCTGCTGCAGGGGAACAGCTCCAGGCTGCCGCACCTCGCCCACGACGTAGGCCGTCGCGACCGTCGTCTCGACCACGATCACGGTGACGACGGGGTCGGTCATGTATTCGCGGAGTGCGGTCGCGATGACGTCCCGCAGATCCTCTGGCGTCTTGCCGCTGGCGACGAGGTCGCCGATCAGAGGCATGGTGATCTTCCCGTCGGGACGGATCTGAGCCGACTGTGAGAGCTGGGCGTCTTTGTAGACCTCGATACGCAGCTTGTCGCCGGCACCCAGGTAGTACTCCTCGACGGCCGGCGTCGCCGTGGCAGACGGGGAGGCCGGCGGTTGCGGCGCCGCGGGCACC
>JADZDV010000427.1 GCA_020850915.1 Chloroflexota bacterium
CAGGACGACCAGGGGGATGTTCTGGCGGTCTGCATGCCGGAGGTTCGCCCGCGCGCCGCGCAGGCGGATGTCCAGCTCCACGCGGACGTTCCCGTCGCGCAGGCGTTCAGCCAGCTCCATCGCCATGGCCAGGTCGGCCGGCTCGATCGGCGCCAGCAACACCTCCGCCCCCGCGCCCCGCTCCAGGACGTTGCCGCCACCCAGTACCATGTCCAGCCGCTCCAACCCGTAGGAAAAGCCGATCGCGGGGCAGGCCTCGCGCCCGCCGAGACCGCGGACGAGGTCGTCGTAGCGCCCGCCGCCGCACAGTTGGAGCGGCCCGCCCGGGCCGTCGTGGTACATCTCGAAGACCAGGCCGGTGTAGTAGCGCAGGCCGCGTCCCAGGCTCAGGTCCACCACCAGGTCGCCCACCGCGCCGCCGTGAGCGGTGAACAGCTCTAGACCAGCCTCGATCTCGCGCAGCGGGAAGGGGTCGAGCTTCTCGTCGCGCATGAGCGTCTCCAGCCCGTCGATCGCCGACGAGGGCGGTCCGCTCAGCTCGCTCAGACGACCGATGAAGCTCGCTGCCGCCTTCACCTGGCCGGTGGGATCGGGGCGGCTCGCCTTCGAGAGCAGCCGGCGCACGATCTCCTCGGGCGTTCGAGTGCCCGCTTCGATGGTGAGGTTGGCCCGCTCCAGCAGGTCGGCCGTGATCCGCGCGGCGCCCTCCGGCCCGTACTGGCGGAAGAGCGAGGTCAGCCGCGGCGACTCCCCGTCCTCCAGCGCCAGCTCGTCGCCCAGCGCCTCGTCCACCACGTCGTCCGTCCGGCCATCCCGCTCGGCCGCCCGCGCGCCGCCCAGCAGGGAGATGATCCGGCCGACGATCTGCTCCTTGTCCACCCGGCGGCGTGCGAGCTGCTCCATGCTGCCGAGTATGAGCGACTGGCCGTGCTCGTCGATGCCAAGCTGGCGCAGAAACTGGAGCACGACCCCGAGGTGGCCCACGACCAGTCGATAGCCGCGAATGCCGAGCGTCTCGAGCCCGCGGCTGGCCAGGCGGAGGATCTCCGCGTCCGCCGCGGGCCCTGCCCCGCCGATGCACTCGACGCCGACTTCCGTGAACTGGCGATAGCGTCCGCGCTGGGGCTTCTCGTAACGGAAGGTCGGGCCGCCGTAGAAGAGGCGGAGGGGGAGCGGCCGGTCCTGGAGGTGGTTGACGTACGCCCGCATGACCGAGGCGGTGTACTCAGGGCGGAGGCAGAGTTTCCGGTTCCAGTGAGTGAAGGAGTACATCCGCGCGGCGATCTCCTCGCCGCTCTTGCGCAGGAACAGGTCGAGGTTCTCCAGGACGGGCGTCTCAATGCCCTGGTAGCCGTACAGCTCGAAGACCCGCCGCAGCCGATCGGTGATGCCGCGCAGTCGGGCCTCGTCGGGCGGCACGAAGTCGTTCGTGCCGCGCACCCGCTGTATCTCGAGGGTCTCCATGCAGTCGCAACCGATCGTTCGTGAATGGCGGGATTGTACCATCCGGCAACATGAGACACGTCTCGCGCGTGACGCGCGTCCTCTGGTGGCTGGTGGCCTCCGGCCGCCCCGAGGACCGGTGGGACGTCATCCCCGTCCTCTTCATCTTCGCCCTGGCCCTCCTGGGCGCCCTCATCATCGGCTGGCCCTGGATCGCGGCCGACGCGCCAGGCGCGGTGTCGAGTTTCTCGGATACGCTGGCGCGCGGGTGGGTGTGGCTGACGGGGACGTTGCAGCGCGGCGCCTCGGCGCTGCCGAGGCCGTGAATCGAGCTACTTTCCAAGCATGGCCGCGAGGCGCTGGCGCAACAGCCCGCACTGCCCCACGACATGCGTGGCAGAGCGGCTGGCTGAGATCCAGGAGGACTAACGTGTCACTCGAGCTGAGCGACCTCCAGACACATGGCGAAGTGCTCGCCGAGGAGCTCGAAGACCCGGCCTTCCGAGTCGAATGGGAGCGACTGACGCTCGCGCGAGCCGTTGGCGAGTGCGTGCTCCGGTACAGGACGAGCCGCAAGCTCTCACAACGGCGCCTGGCCGAGATACTTGGCATTCGGCAGCCCCAGGTGGCGCGTATCGAGGGCGGAGCGCACGACCCCTCGCTCGGGGCGCTTCGACTTCTCTCTGATCGTTTGGGACTCGAGTTCCTCATCGACATCGGACCATCGCGCGCTGGAGGACGATGGATTACCGCGAAGCCCTCTCACGCCGAGCTGTTCGAGGACACGGAGCTGTCCACAGGAACACGTCTGACCGTGGCTGCGCGGCATCGAGCATAGCCGTCGCTCCGCTGCTCGACGACCCGGGTAGAACATCGCGGCACGCTGACGACGCCGGGCGTCAAAGCGACTATACTCCCCCCGGCCATGCAGCAGCACAGAACAACCGTCAGCGGCACCCCAGCCCCGATCTCCCTTCCCGCCTCCTTCGGCCTCGTCGAGCTGGCGCGGTCGCCGCTCGATCGGTTCTGGCAGCTCCTCTTCCCGAGCCGCTGCCTGGGCTGCGGTCGCCGGGACGCGGTGCTGTGCATCGAGTGTCGGCCGACGATTCCCTGGCTCCCGGCCGCGGTCTGTCCGCGCTGCGCGCGACGCACCGTCGACGGGCGGCTGTGCGAGCGGTGCGC
>JADZDV010000428.1 GCA_020850915.1 Chloroflexota bacterium
ACCATCCTCGTTCGTGCCGATCTGGTAGGTCTGGCTGCTCGCCTGGCCGTCCAGCGGTTGAGCGAGGTGGACCTCGCCGCCCTCGAGCGATCGTTGGCTCAGACCGGACAACAGGTCAGTCGAGTTGAGCCGCACGAGTTCTGGCTGCTCAACTTTGACTTCCACCATCGGATCTGGCAGATCGCCGATAACCAGGTGCTCTACCAGCTCCTGGAGGCGGTGAGCGAGAAGACCAAACGTTTCCAGATGGTCTATGGCATGCTTCCGCCTCGCGGCCTCGCCGATCTTCACGAGCACGAGTCCATACTCACCATCTTCCGTCGGCACGATGCCGCCGCTGCCGAACTCGCGATGCGCGAGCACATCGAAACGTCGCTGAACCAGGAGGTCGACCACCTGGTCAGCCTCATTCCTCCGTCTCTATCTCGAGCTAGGAGCTGACCTGTGCCACGTTCTGTTCTGAGGTCCAAGCAGTTCTCCCCTTCCATCGCGCCGTACTGCAACGCGATTCGCGTCGGCGACCTGGTTATGGTCTCGGGTACTGTCGGTACTGACCCTGGTGGCCACGTTGTTGGAAGCCAGCCTGGGCGGCCGGACATGGGCGCTCAGACCGATGCTGTGCTTGGCGGAATCGACCATGCGCTGGATCTCCTGGGCACTCGGCGCGAAGAGGTCGTCAAGCTCACCTCCTTCATCGCAGACTGGCGCGATGTCGACCAGTACTGGGGAGCTCTCGGCCGTCGTTACGGCGGTTTGCGCCCTGCACTCTCCACCGTCGGCCAGGGCCTGGCTCAGGTCGGTCTGGCGGTCGAAATCGAGGCCATTGCGCTCCGCGGCGCGACCACCCAGCAGATCGCCCTGTCTGGCTCGGTCGTCGGGCCGTACGCTTCGGCGGGAGTCCGCGCCGGTAATTTCGTTTTCCTGTCGGGCATGGCTGGCGTTGGTAGTGACGGACAAGTCGTCAAGAAGGGCGATATCCGTGCCCAGACCGAACAGGCTCTGGAGCATGTCCGCGGCGCGCTCGAGCAAGTCGGCGCTACCCCCCGCGACGTCGTGAAGACCCACACGACGATCGCGGATTGGCGTGACTTCGATGGCTACAACGAGCTGTACGCCGCCTTCTTCGGCGAGCCCTACCCGGCCCGCGCTAGCATCCTGGGTACCTTGCAGGATCCGGACCGCCTGATCGAGTTTGACATGCTTGCCATTGTCGGAGGCGAGCGAACCTACGTCGACACCGGCACACCCGGCCGCTATCAGACGAAAGCCAACCGTCCCAACGTCATTCTGGACCCCCGTCTCTCACCCGGCGTGGCGCCTCACTGTGCCGCGGTGCGGGTTGGCGACTTCATTTCTATCTCCGGGCTGGTCGCGACGGATCTGCAGGGCAAGCTCATCGGCACGGGCGATATTCGCGCCCAGACGACGGCGATTCTCGACGCGATGAAGCACTGTGTCGAGCCGCTCGGGGCGACGCTGGGGGACGTTGTCAAGACGCTCGTGACCGTCACAGACTGGCGGCACTACCGCGGCTACAACGAGGTCTACGAGCGGTTCTTCAACGATCCTTTCCCAGCTCGCTCGACGATTCACGGTGGGCTCGCCCAGTATGGATTGCTGATCGAGATTGAGGCGTTCGCCGTGGTCGGCGCCGCTGACTCTGCCCAGGTCGTGACCTGTGAGCGGACGCTCTGGAGCTAATCTGACGCTCAGTGGAGGAGGCCATGAGGATTTCCATCGTAGCCCGAAGCCCGCGGTACTCGGCTGCCCGGCGTATCGTAGGACCGCTCGCCTCGCTGCTGTTGCTCGGGGGCGTCGCCTGCCAGCCAGCGCCCGCCCCGCCCTCGCCAGCCGCCACCGCCAGGCCGGCCGAGGCAGCTAAGCCGACCGCGGCAGCTCAACCAGCCGCCCCGCCTGCCGCGCAGCCGGCCGCCTCGCCTGTCGCGCAGCCGGCTACGTCACCCGCCGCGCAACCCGCGGCCAAACCGGCGGGGGCTGGAGTAAGTATCAAGCTCGGCGTGGTCGGCCCGCTGACCGGCGACTTCGCCTTCGGTGGCCAGAGCCAGGTGAATGGCGCCCGGCTGGCGGCGGAGGAGGTCAACGCCCGTGGGGGCGTCAAGGTGGAGATCCTGGCGGAGGACGATGCCGCCAAGTGCGACCAATCGGTCAGCGTGACCAACAAGCTCATCAATCAGGACAACGTGCTGGCGATCCTGGGCGCCTGGAACAGCACCTGCAGCCTCGCCATGTTACCGGTCACGACCCGAGCCGGCGTTCCGCAGTTTACGGTCGGCATCGCGCCAGCCATCACGCAGCAAGGCTCGCCGTGGGTCTTCCGGACGGGCACGCCAGTCCCACAGTTGATGGGCGAGCTGGTCAACTATGCCGTCAAAGACAAGGGTCTCAAGCGGATCGCGATCCTGACGGGGAACGACGAGACGGCCAAGGCGGAAGCCACGGCGGTCGAGGCGAGCTTGAAGCAGCTCGGATTGCAGCCGGTCGCGCAGGAAGAGTGGAACCGCGGTGACAAAGACTTCAGCGGTCAGATCAACCGCATCCGCTCGCAGAACCCGGACGCGCTGTTCATGGGCAGCAGCTTCCAGGAGGAGGCGCTGGTCGCGAACCAGTTGAAGCAGCTCGGCCTCAAGTGGCAGATCCTGGGTGACACGATCCCCGGCAACCCGAAGTACCTGGAATTGGGCGGCGACGCGGTCGAAGGAACCATTTTCGCCGTCAGCTTCATTCCCACCGACCCGAATCCGGTCGTGGCCGACTTCGCGAAGAGGTACCAGTCGAAGTACAACCAGGTGGCCGATCCCTGGTCGTCGCAGCTCTATGACACGGTGAATCTCATCGCGTCCGTTGCCGCCCAGGTGCCGGACCTGGATCGGACGAAGCTACGGGACGCCGTGAAAGGCCAGAAGCAAGGCGGTGGCTACAAGGGTGTGCTCGGCGAACTAACCTTCACAGAGACCGGCGACCCGGCCTGGCCAGTCAAGATCGTCACGATCGCCAACAAGGTGTACCAGATCCTGCGCTAGACGTGGGTGGAGAAGCTTGATGGAAGCGCTGACCCAGCAAATCATCGGCGGGCTCACCCTCGGCCTCATTTACGCCTTGATCGCGCTGGGCTTCACTATCACCCTGCGCGCCTCCGACCTGGTCAGTTTCGCCCAGGGTGAGCTGGTCATGACGGGCGCCTTCGTTGGTTACACATTGCTGCAGAGCACGCCTCTGCCGTACGTAGCCGTCTTCCTGCTCACCAGCCTGATCGTCGGTCTGCTCGGGGCGGTCGTAGAGTTGGGCTGCTTGCGGCGCATTCGCCTCGCGCGAGCGCCGCTGCTCAACCTCCTGATCGCCACCATCGGAGTGGGCATCGTCCTCCGGGTCGTGGCGCTGCTCATCTGGGGGGCAAACCCCCTGCGTTACCCATCAGTCTTCCCGTCCGAGCCACTGGCTCTCGGGCCAGTGCGCGTCAGTCCCCTCAATATATGGATCATCGTGCTCGGCCTGGCCAGCATGCTTGCCCTGCAGTTCTTCTTCCAGCGGACCCTGACCGGCACCGCCTGGCGAGCGGCCTCACTCGACCCGTCGACGGCAGAGTTAATGGGTGTCGACTTCAACCGCACCGTGACGCTCACGTTCGGCATCAGCTCTGCCCTGGCAGGCGCGGCCGGCGTGCTGATCGCGCCGCTGTTCTTCGTGTCGACCGATCTGTTCTTGATCGGCCCGCGAGCCTTCGCGGCCGCGGCAATCGGCGCCTGGCATCTGGTTGGCACGATGTTTGGTGGGGCGGTGCTGGGCCTGACTGAGACGCTGGCAGCCGGCCTGGTCTCGTCCGGCCTCAAGAACGCCATCGCCTATTTTCTGATGATCGTCATCCTCATGGTCGTTGCTGTTCCGAAGATCCCGGCCGGTGCGGTCGCGCGCGAGGGCCGCGAGCAGATCCCGCTGCGGAACCTCTTACCGTTCGAGCCGTCTCGCCTTCTTCGGTGGCGGCTGCCGGCGCTCGCGGCCACTCTGGGGCTGGCGCTGCTGGTGCCGTTGCTGCTCCCTCAGGTCTATCTCCTGCACATTCTGACTGTCACGCTCATCTACGCCATCGGAGCGCTGGGGCTGCAGTTGATCGTTGGCTACACGGGCGCGCTCGTCTTTGGCTATGCCGCGTTCTTCGGCATCGGCGCCTATGCCTCGGCACTCCTGAGCCTGCGCCTCGGTGTGCCGCCGCTCCTGGCGATGCCACTAGCCGGGCTGGTCACAGCCGCGGTTGGCGGTGTGCTGGGCATCATGCTACGTCTGCCCGGCCACTACCTGGCCATCGCTAGCCTCGGGCTTGGTGAGATCATTTCCCTGGTGATGATCAACTGGACGCCCGTCACCAACGGGGCGATCGGATTGACCGGCATCCCACACCCCAGCCTCGGGCCGGTCGTTTTCGACGATGTTTTCCACTACTACTACCTGGCGCTCTTCGGGCTGCTTCTGGCCCTTGGCGTTCTGAGGCGGGTTATTGACTCACGCTTCGGGCGGGCTCTGGTGGCAGTGCGCGAGAACGCGCTGGCGGCCTCGGCGACCGGCATCGGCGTCACGGCCGCGAAGATCCAGGCCTTCATGATCGGGACAGCCTTCGCGGGCTGCGCCGGCGGACTCTTCGCCCATTACATCACCTACATCAGTCCCGACTCTTTCACCCTCAGCGAGTCGATCAACTGGGTGACGATGGTTGTGCTGGGCGGTCTGGGTAGTCTGAGCGGCGCCGTGGCGGGTGCCTTCCTGGTGTCGCTTGCGCCGGAGGTGATGCGCGGCCTGGACGTCTTCCGGGTTCTGATCTATGGCCTGCTGCTCGTTGTCTTCATGATGTACCTCCCGGGCGGCCTGGCTGATGTCGTGCGCCAGATCCTGCTGCTCGGACATCGCTTTGGCCTGGCTGGCCGAGCGGCCCGGCGGGGCGATCAGCCTGTGCCCGAGCAGGCAAGGGAGGGCTCAGGATGGCGGGCTTCCTGATGCTCGATCGGGTCACAAAGCGGTTTGGTGGACTGGCTGCCGTCGACAGGGTCGACTTGAACGTGGAGCGCGGCGAGATCCACGGGCTGATCGGCCCCAACGGATCCGGCAAGACCACGCTGTTCAACGTCGTAACTGGGGTTCTCCCACCGACCTCGGGCCGCCTGCGCTTCATGGACCGGGACGTGACCGGCGGGTCTACAACTCGGATGGCCCGGGCGGGCATGGCGCGTACGTTTCAGGACATTCAGCTCTTCTTCGAGATGTCGGTTCTGGGGAACGTGCTCGTGGGAGCCCATCGCCTGCTGCGCGCGAACCTGCTCGGAGTCATCCTGCGGCTGCCGTCCGTGTTGACGGAGGAGCGGGACACGCGGGAGCGCGCCGGGAGGCTCCTGGCGTTCGTCGGACTGGCGGGGATGGAAGACCACCTGGCCCGCAACCTGAGCTACGGGCATCAGCGACGGCTCGAAATCGCCCGGGCGCTCGCCTCGGACCCCGAGTTGTTACTCCTTGACGAGCCAACGGCTGGCATGAACCCGCTAGAGGCGGCCAGCCTCGTCGATCTCATCCGCGAGATCAACGCCCGCGGCGTCACCGTCCTGGTGATCGAGCACAACATGCGGGTCGTGATGAACGTCTGCCAGCGGATCACCGTGCTGAACTCCGGTCGCAAGATCGCGGAGGGCGACCCGCGGGCCATTCAGTCGAACCCCCTGGTGATCGAGGCGTACCTGGGCAAGCGCAGGCTGAAGGCTGGCTCGGCATGAGGGCGTCCGCGTCGAGCCAGGCCAGTACGGCTGTCGCGATAACTGCAGATCTGGATAGCCACAGTGCTTGAGGTGCGCGACCTCTGGGTCGCCTATGGCCCGATCGTCGTGGTGTCCGGCGTGTCCTTCTCTGTGCCCGCCGGCACGATCGTCGCCCTGATCGGCCCCAACGGGGCCGGCAAGTCCACGACTCTTCGAACCATCTCCGGGTTGAAGATCCCACAACAGGGTTCGATCCAGTATCTCGGAGAGCGGATCGATGGCCTGAGCCCCGCCTCCATCGTCCGGCGAGGGATTGCGCACGTCCCAGAAGGGCGGCATGTCTTCCGGAACTTGACGGTCTACGAGAACCTCTTGATGGGTACGTATGCCCAGCGAGATCGTCGTCAGACTGGGGTCTGGGTAGAGGAGATGTATGCCCTGTTTCCCAGGCTCCAGGAGCGGCGCAAACAGCCGGCTGGGAGCCTATCTGGTGGAGAACAGCAGATGCTTGCCTTCGCTCGGGCGCTGGTTTCGCGGCCAAAGCTGCTTCTGCTGGACGAGCCGTCGATGGGTCTGGCGCCTGTGCTGGTGGATATGATTTTGGAGACCGTGGCGAAGATCCGTCTGGAGGGGATCACGGTCCTCCTCGTGGAGCAGAACGCCAGTCTTGCGCTCGAAATCGCAGACCACGCGTATGTCCTCGAGACCGGGCGCGTGGCGCTGAGCGGCGCGGCCGACGAGCTGCGCGCCAATCCGCGCGTTCAGGAGTCGTACCTCGGGGTATGACTTCAACCTCCCCTGCCCTTCGACATCGATACCGCCCTCCGTGTATGAATGAAGGACACTGCCGATCGGGTTCGTCCCGCCACCGGCGTTGAGGCTGTCGGTTGGTCGCGGGCTCGGCAGGCTTGGGAGTAAGATCGTTGAACCCAGGTGGGGTGGCCAGAGCGCGCCCGGTCGGTCCGATGGTCAGGATGGGACGGTCAACCACCCGGGAGCCGCCGAGGGCGCCCAGCGCGCGAAAGGAGACGACCAATGACCAAGCGGGTTTGGGATGACGTCGTAACTGAGCGGGACAAGCAGGTTTATGCGCTGGGCGGTTTTGCTAGCAAGGGGGGACTGGGCGATCGCCCGGCCGTCATCGTCATCGACGTGATGTACCACAGCGTGGGCGACAAGCCGGAGCCGATTCTCGACTCCGTGAAGAAGTACCCCGCGAGCTGCGGCGACGAGGGCTGGCAGGCGGTCTACCGGATACGGGAGCTGCTCGAGCGTGCCCGCGCCGCCGGCGTGCCAGTCATCTACGTCAAGGGTACGGACAAGACAGCCGCGGATTTCGGCCGCTACGCGGACAAGATGCCGGGGCTCACCGTTCGCGGGTCAGTCGGAACGCACGATTCGCGAGACATCGTCGAGGAGATCGCCCCGATGCCGGGCGACCCGATCGTGCGCAAGCCAAAGAGCAGCGCGTTTTTCAGGACCAACCTCCCCGAGCTGCTCGAGGAGCTGGGCGTTGATACGCTCCTGATCGCCGGCTGCACGACCAGCGGCTGCGTTCGCCTCACCGCGGCCGACGCCTTCCAGCATGACATCAAAACCGCGGTCATCGAGGAGTGCGTCTACGATCGCGGCCAGGCCAGCCACGCCGTCAACCTGTGGGATATGAACGCCAAGTACGCTGACGTCATCTCCCTCGAAGACGTCACCGCGTACCTCGCCCGCATCCCATCCGCGGCACGGCGATGAGCGCCTGACGCCATGCCCGCTGCCCGGTGGGGCTCTCAGCCGATCGTCCGAGCTTCGCCCAGGAGATTAGTCAGTGCGCAGACCAGCAGGTTTCAGCAGGCTCGCCCATCGCTTTCCGTTCGTGCCAGTGCTGCTCATGGCCGCCATGGTGGCCTGCCAGCCAGCGACCGCCCCGCCGGCCGCGCCAGCCCAGCCCGCCGAACAGCCGACGGCCGCCCCAGCCGCCAAACCGGCTGGGCAGCCCGCCCCAGCCCTGGCCGCCAAGCCGGCCGAGCAGCCGGCGGTCGCCGCCAAACCGGCCGAGTCTCCCGCCGCCAAGCCCACCGCGCCGTCCGGCCGGCTCGTGGTGGCGGTCCCGCAATGGGGCAATGAGACGCCGCTCGCCTGGCGCTCCGCCTCCGCTGACAAGGCGCTCTGGGACGTCGCGTTCGATTCGCTCATCATGCGAGACCCGAAGACAGCGGAGTATCGCCCCGGCCTGGCGACATCGTGGGACCACTCCGCCGACTACAAGACCTGGACGTTCAAACTCCGTCAGGGGGTGATGTTCCACGAGAACTACGGCGAGATGACGGCTGACGACGTCAAGTTCACGATCGAGCAGAACCTCAAGCCGGACTCCCAGGGCGGCTCCGCGCCGTTCTTCCGCGACCAGCTCGCGGGGGTCGACGCGCCGGACAAGTACACCGTCGTGATGCGCTTCAAGAACCCGGTCTGGGAGGTGCCCGGCCACCTGGCCCAGCGCACGGGCTATCAGAACATCATCTCGAAGAAGTACGTTGAGCAGGTCGGCGACGAGAAAGCAGGCCTCCATCCGATTGGGACGGGGCCCTACCACCACGTCGAGGGCAAGCAGGGCGACTTCCACCGCTTCGAAGCGGTGCCGAACCACTGGCGCGTGACCCCCGCCTACCAGGAGCTGATCATCCGACGCGTTGCTGACCCGGCTGCCCGGGTGGCGGGTCTGCGGTCGGGCGAGATCGACGTCGCTCAAGTGATGGGCGACTTTCTCGATCAGACCAAGAAGGCTGGGATTCGCCTCCACGAGGTTCCCAGCAGCGCGCAGTACTGGATCGTCCTGTCGGGCCAGACGTCGCCCAACTACGAGGACTACTGCCCCAAGTGCCCCTGGGTGGGCGATCCCAACGATCCGAAGAGCCTGGAGAACGCGCAGAAGGTCCGCCTCGCGCTGAACCTGGCGGTCAACAAGCAGGCGATCGTCGATGGCCTCTGGCGTGGCTACGGAGCGCTGACGCCGTTCTCCTACATGTACTACCCGACGGATAAGGGCTACAGCGCTGACTGGAAGATCCCCCCGTACGATCCCCAGCGCGCCAGGCAGCTCCTTGCCGAAGCTGGCTACCCCAACGGCTTCGAGATCCGGGTCAATCCCACCGTTCAGAACGTGGCGGTCGACGGGCCGGACGTGGTGGAGGCCGTCGCCCTGGACTGGGAGAAAGTCGGGCTCCAGGTGAAGCGCGTGCCTGAGGACTTCGGCGCATTCCTCTCCAAGGTCCGCGCGAGGAAGACGAACATGACGGCCTGGCCCTACGGCTCGCTGCCGCAGGACGAGCCGATCCTCAGCCTCTCGCGTGCTATCTGGACGAAAGGCCCGTTCAACCTGCTCGCTGAAGGTCCGTTCGACCAGGATGTTGACACCATCCTGCGCGAGACCGACTCGAACAAGCGGGCCCAGCTCACGCACGATCTCGGTCAGAAGCTCTACCAGCAGTATCGCGCCGTGATGATCGGCATGCGCGCGACGACCTGGGGCGTGAGTAAGAAGGTTGGCACCTGGCCAACGATCGCGTACACGCCGACCGAGACGAACATCGAGTACATCACGCCCGGACAGTAGGCGCGGAGGAGGAGACGATGCAGCGGCTATCGATGCTCCGAGTTCTGGCCATCATCTGGCTCCCGCTGACACTCGCGGCCGGCTGCGTCTTCCAGCCCGCGCCCGCGGCTCCGCCGCCGGCTGCCGCTCCAACCGCCGCGCCGGCCAGCGCCAGCAAGCCGGCCGCGCCCGCGGCGGCTTCCGCGCCCGCGGCGGCTTCGGCGCCCGCGGCGGCCGCGAAGCCGGCCGCCTCTTCAGGGGTCGGCGTTCAGCCGGCTGCCAAGACCTCTGCCCTGCCCACCGGGCCGGTGGATATCGTCTTCTGGAGCATCACGCTGCCGGGCCAGCCTGAGATCGTTGCCGATCGCATCAAGGAGTACACCACCGCTCACCCGAACGTGAAGATCCAACTGGACAACCTGGCGTACAGCGACCTCGAGACGAAGCTCCGGGTTGCTATGGGCACCGGGACCGGCCCGGACCTCACACTGGTCAATAGCGGCTGGCTGCCGCCCTACGCGGAGAAGAACAACTTCCTGCCTCTGACGCCAGAGTCGCTCGGCTACCCCTCGCTGGACGCGATGCGGAAGGCCTACATTCCCGCGGCGCTCGACTCCGTCATCTACGACGGCAAGATCATGGCGATCCCGTACTACTGGAACGTCTTTGACCTGTACATCAACACGGCCCATTTCAGGGAAGCCGGTCTGGATCCCGATAAGGATGCTCCGAAAACGTGGGTCCAGACGTTGGAGGTCGCGAAGAAGCTCACCAAGACCGAGGGTGGCAAGATCACCCGTCAGGGCTTCCGCTTCCCCATCGTCAACCGCCCGAACGTCCAGACGTCGTTCGAGCAGATTCTCTTCCAGTTCGGCGGGAGCGCCGTCGGCCCAGACGGCAAGTGCTCCCTGAACAACGAGGCGGGTGTCAAGGCGATGGACCTCTACGCCTCCTTCACGCGGCAGAAGGTCATGGACCCGAACGTCTCGGTGGCGACCGTCCCGATCCCAACGCTCGACATCGCGAAAGAAGTGGCCTCGATGGAGACGGGCCACCCGCTCACGATCCAGTTCATCCGCGACAACAACCGGGCGATGTACGACAGCAAGGGCTTCAAGCTGGTGCCGCTGCCTCAGGTGGACCCGAACAAGCGGGTCACGGTGATGAACGGCCAGACCTTCGCCATCAACGCCGCGGCGTCTCCCGAGAAGATCGCCGTCGCCCAGGACTTCCTGCGGACGCTGATCGCGCGTCCCAACGAATGGCTCACCAGAGTCGGCGCCATCGCGCCGCTCAACGCGCTCCTGGAGACACCGGAGGCGAAGAGCTTTCCATTCCTGGACGTGATCCTGGACGACATGAAGTACGGGAAGCACGCCACGTTGTCCAAGTTCGCGGCAGAGATCTGCGAGGGCGAGCTCCGCGCTGTTCAGGCAGTCCTCCTGAACAACGTTGACTCGAAGCGAGCCCTCGACGACGCCTGCGGGGAGATCAACCGGGCGATCGGGTACTGACCCTCACGCTGGCGCGGGCGCCCTGACCGGTTGCGTTCGAGGGCGACCTGCTCAGGCCGCGCGCGGCCACCTGACCTGCTCGCGGCCTCCCGCGCACCACCGGGGGCGCTCAGCCCGCGCGCGGATGGCTACATGGCCATGACACGGTCGGCCAGGCTGTTGTCGATGTACTTGTTCACGTCTGTGGGGATGTTATCTATCCCCAGCTTCCGCAGGTTCTCCGCCATCTGCTGGATGCGCTTCGGATCGACGCGAATGTCGACCGGGATGAGCTGCGACTCGACGACGTGCCGCTGGTAGACGTTGCCCGCCGCGGGGGCCGGCACCTTCATCGTTTTCGCGATGATCTGGATGAACTCGTCCTTGTTCTTCGGGTCGTACATCCATTTCAGAGTGTCCCGCCAGCCGCGCATGAAGCCGACGAGCGGCTCCGGGTTCGCGCTGTACCAGGCCTTCTTGGCGATGAGGACCGTTGGCTGAACGTTCCGCATCGAGGCGTAGTTGTTCGCTACGTCCAGCGCCTTGAAACCGGCATCCAGAAGCTGTGTCGTCTGCGGCTCGAGCTGCGCCACGGCCATGATCTTGCCAGATTGCATCGCGGCGGTGCGCTCGGCGATCGGTCCGACCACGATGACGGTGTAGTCCGCCTCCTGGAGGCCGTTCTCGAACAGCATGAGGCGCATCGCGTTGACATCCGCGCCGCCCCGCAGCGAGGTTGCCCCGAGCGTCGCGCCTTTGAGATCGGCCACCTTGTTGATCGACTTGTTCGCCACCAGCGTGTAGGGGGTGCCTACGGCGCCGCCGACCACCTGCTTGATGTCCGGCTCCTTGTCCTGAGCCGGCCAGGCGGCGTCCGGTCCGGAGGGGAAGAGGTGGAGCGAGCCGCCCACAAGGGCCTGGACGCCCGCCGGGCCGCTACCGGTGAAGATGACGTCCACCTCGACACCGTACTTCCTGAGGAATTCCGGTTTCTCGCTCGCGATGGCAATGACCAGGTGGAACGGGTTGAAGGATGGGATGCCGTAGGTGACCTTCGTCACGCTCTGGGGCGCGGCGGGAGCGGCGGCAGCGGCCGGCGAAGCTGTCGCCGCGGCCGGACTAGCTGCCGGCGCCGCGGCGGCGGGTGACGCGGCCGGAGCGGCCGGGGCGGCTGGAGCGGCCGGGGCGGCTGGAGCGGCCGGCTTGGCTGGCGCGGAGGTCGGGCTTGGGGCGGCGGCTGGCGCACAGGCAGCAAACAGCGGCACTCCCACGCCCCAGGCGGCCGCCCTCGCGACTCGACCCAGGAACATCCGACGATTCACAGAAGCCCTCATTGGTCAATCCTCCGTTGCGCCCTGGCAGCTCTTCCCGCCCGGCCGTCCTCGGCGTGGCACAGCCTATCACGGGCCGGTCGCGATGTCGAGCGCTCCGGCCTCGGCGGA
>JADZDV010000429.1 GCA_020850915.1 Chloroflexota bacterium
GAACCTGATCGGCGAGGAGGGGCTGGGCTTCCGCTACATCATCGACGGCTGGAACGCCGAACGGATCCTGATCTCGGCCGAGTGTGTCGGTGACGGCCGCTGGTTCGTGGACCGGGCCGTCAAATACACGAGTGACCGGGTGGTCTTCGGGCGGCCGATCGGCGCGAACCAGGGCGTCCAGTTCCCGATCGCCCAGGCGTACGCTCACCTCGAGGCGGCCGACCTGATGCGCTACCGGGCGGCGGAGCTGTTCGACAACGGCCAGCGGTGCGGCGCGGAGGCGAACATGGCGAAGCTGCTCGCCAGCGAGGCCTCCTGGGAGGCGGCCAACGCCTGCATGACGGCGCACGGCGGCTACGGCTTCGCCATCGAGTACGACATCGAGCGCAAGTTCCGCGAGACGCGGCTCTACACCGTGGCGCCGATCAACAACAACCTGGTCCTGGCGTACGTCGGCCAGCACGTGCTCGGCATGCCGAGGTCGTACTGATGTCCGCGGGAGCGTGCTGAGGTGGCGCTGCCGTTACAGGGGCTGCGCGTCGTCGCGCTGGAACAGGCGGTGGCCGCGCCGTTCTGCTCGCGCAACCTGGCCGACCTGGGCGCGGACGTCGTGAAGATCGAGCCGCCAGGGGGCGACTTCGCCCGGGCGTACGACACGGCCGCCCGTGGCTTATCGGCGTACTTCGTCTGGTTGAACCGCGGCAAGCGCAGCCTCGTGCTGGACCTGAAGAAACAGGCGGCCAGGGAGGTTCTTCGCGCGCTGCTGCTGAAGGCGGACATCTTCGTCTCTAACCTGGCGCCAGGGGGGCCGGAGCGGCTCGGCTTCGACTACGAGTCGCTCCGCAAGGAGAACCCAGGTCTGATCTGGTGCCGCATCTCCGGCTACGGCCTGGACGGGCCGTACCGCGACCGCAAGGGCTACGACCTGCTGCTCCAGGGCGAGGCTGGCATCATCTCGATCACCGGCACGCCGGAGAGCCCGGCCAAGGTTGGCTTCTCGATCGCCGACGCCTGTTCCGGCTTCTACGCGTTCAGCAGCATCCTGCTGGCGCTGCGAGTGCGGGACCAGACCGGCGAGGGGCGAGCGATCGACGTCTCGATCCTCGAGGCGCTGGCGGAGTGGGTCCAGCCGCAGGCGTACTACGCGATGTATCGCGGCGTCAACCTGCCGCGCACGGGGATGCGCCATAACATCATCGTGCCGTACGGCCCCTACCGCGCCGGCGACGGCAAGAGCGTGAACCTGGCCGTGCAGAATGACCGCCAGTGGCGCCACCTGTGCGAGATCGTCCTGGAGCGCCCGGACCTGCCGGCCGATCCCCGCTTCACGACGCCAGAGGGGCGGTTGATCAACCGCGAGGCGCTCGAGCCGGCGATCGAGGAGGCGCTGAGCCGCTTCACGAGCGACGAGGTGGTCCAGCGCCTGGAGCGAGCCGACGTGCCATTTGGCCGGCTGAACGAGATGACCGACCTGGCCAGCCACCCGGCGCTGGTCGGCCGGGACCGCCTGCGCGACGTCGAGACCCCCGTCGGCACCCTCCAGGCGTTCCTACCCCCCTTCAACCTTTCGGGCATCGAGCCGGAGGTCGGCCCGGTGCCAACCCTCGGCCAGCACAACGCCGAGGTGCTGCGCGAGCTGGGCTATGCAGACGAGCAGATCGAGACGATGCGAGCCGAGGGAGCGATCGCCGAGGAAGGCAACTAGCCGAATCGGGGACAGGGCCAACTGACACGAAGCTCTCGCGCCGCAATGAGATCCGAGGGAGATCGGGACGATGAGCACGGAAGCCGGGCCATCGGCATCAAAGACGTGCCCGAGCTCGTTCGTCTGGCCGAAGAGGTCCGCCAGACGCGCCGACCGCGTGTCCTTCACCAAGCAGGTGAAGAGCTGGCGGTGATTGTCCCGCCTCCTTCGCGTCCGAAGCGAGAGAGATCGACCGCTCACGGCAGACGATCCGTTCTTTCGTTCGCTCGGCTCCGGGTCCAGCGACACCCCGGGCGGCGCGCCGGGTGACAGACACAACGGCCTGAAACTGGTGCACCGTCCACGGTAAGAGAGGCCGCTCGCTCCGTATCCGTCGTCGCGACGCCGAGTTGTCAGTGACGGCTCTACCGTCAGGGCGCTGGCGGCAGGTCGGCCACCCACTCGGGGTGCTCGGCGAGCGACTTCTTCAGGAAGCTCAGGCTCATGATCTTCTCGATGTCGATGTCGCCCTTGATCTTCTTGTTCTCCAGCAGCAGCTTCTTCTGCTCGGCGACCATGTCCAGCACCAGGCTGCTGACGCGCGGGTCGAACGGCACGAAGCGGATCGACTTCTTCGCCGTGTCGAGCTCTAGCCCGGGCGCCCAGCGGGTCGTGATCTCCGCTGCCTGATCCAGGTTCTGACGGGTCCACCAGCAGGTCTCCAGCCAGCCCTCGACCATGCGCTGGACGACGTCCGGCTGGGAGACGACCACGTCCGGGCGGGTGATGAAGAAGGCGCCGTAGGAGATGTAGCCGCCGCCGCGCTGGACGAGGTAGGTGCCCGGCACTTTGTCCATGACCAGCGTGCCGTACGGCTCCAGGCTGGACGAGGCGTCGATCTGGTTGGTCTGGAACGCTGCCACGGTCCGCTCCGGGGCGACGTTCATGATCTGGACGCTGTCCGGCGAGATCTTCGCCCGGCTGAGCGCCGCGCGGAGGTACTCGTCTGGCGTGCCGCTCGCCAGCACGCCGACCCGCTTGCCAGCGAGGTCTTCGATCTTCTTGATGCCGGAGTCCTTCGTCGCGACGATCGCGAAGGCCGTGTCGCGGTATTTCTGCGTCGCGTCGCCGAACGACATGCCCAGCACCGTGAACGGCAGTCCCTGGTCCACAGCCGGCAGGAAGTTCGCGAAGGCGTTGGTGATGTAGTCCGCCTCCTTCGCCTGGATGGACTTGACGATCTCCGCGCCGGTGCCGAACGTGGTGAGCTTCACGTCCAGCCCGCGCTTGAGCCAGAAGCCCTTCTCGACCGCGACGAAGAACGGCACGGAGGTCATGTTGTTCGACGAAGTCACCTTCACCGTGGTGATGGGGCCAGAGGGTTTGGCCACGGCCGGGCTGGCGGCCGGGGCCGCCGCCGCTGGCTGAGGCGGGCCGGCCGGCTTCGCGGCCTCGGCAGACGCGGCCGGCTTTGGCGCTTCGGCCGGTTTCGCGGCCGGGGCGCTCGTGGGCGCCGCGGCTGGCTGGGCTGGCGCGGCCGGGGGTGCGCTCTGGCAGGCCGCTGCCAGCGGCAGCGCCGCTCCGGCGCCCAGGAACAGGCGAATGAATCGTCGGCGACCGACGGGACTCTTGAGGTCAGCTTCCAGGGTCAACGGGGTGTCCTCCGAGCGGATCCCGCGGGAACGTAGAGCGCGGGATCGTTAGGCGTCCGGCAGGCCGGACGTCAGGCATGGCGGGCGTGCTGCCGCACGAGGCGGGGCAGCTCGTCCAGCGGTATCGCGCCGTCGAAGCGATCGACCAGGCGCATGACCGCCTCAACTCCCTCATCGGACAGGAGCGGGCGGCTCAATTCGCGGAACTTCTCCAGCAGCTCGTCGTCGGTGTATGGCCGCTGGTAGTCGCCGCGGGGGCTCTCACAGGTCCGGGTCATTGCGCGACCGTCGCGCAGGGTGACCGTCACACGCCCCGGCTTGAGGCGGGGCGCGACGGCGGTCAGGGCGGGGTCCTCCGTCACAGACACCCGGCGACGGAGCGCCACGAAGGCCGGGTCGTGCAGACGCGACTCATCGAACGCCGTCCGGCCGGCGTGGCCGAGCAGCACGATCGCCGCGGCGGCGTGGGGCAGGGAGTACCGCGCCGCGAAGGCGTTGACTGGCTCGGTCTCCTTCATGTTGGCCGCGAAAGCCCAGGTGGCCACGTCGATGCGCTCGATCTCGTCCGGCCCCGGCGCCAGCTCGCTGAGGATCTCCTCCAGGGCATCCAGCGCCGCGTAGATCGGCGTGCAGCAGGAGCGCAGGCGGATCTGGCTGCGGGTGATCTCCCACACGTCGCCGAGCCCGTCGGCGAGGTGGGTGGGATCGAAACCCTCGCCCACCAGCTCTGAGAAGGCCAGCTCCACGGCGTCGTCGCGGGCCTGGAAGCCAGCCAGGGTCAGCTCCGGCGCCAGCGTCCCGACCAGCCCGCTCATTCCGCCGGCCACGTTCAGCGCCGTGCCGCCGACGACCGTGTTGGCGTAGGTGGGCGTCAGCACCAGGTTGGCGCCGATCCGGAGCGCCCGGTCGAGCTGCATCGCGTCGAGCCCCCGCATCCTGGCGCCGGCCGCCACGGCGCCCATCAAGGGAAACTGCCCGTTGTGGTGGGCGAGCGGCTTGCGCTTGGTAGCGAGCGCGGTCCTGACCGCCACCTCGTACGACAACACCAGCGCCGCGAGCGCCTCCTGGCCGGTGCCGCGCCGCGCCTCGCCCACGGCGAGAATGGTCGGTGTGGCCTGCGCCGCTGACTGGCTGAAGGCGTAGCGGTGGGTCTCGCACAGCTCGAGGGTGCGGCCGGCAATGCCGTTGAGCAGCGCGGCGGTACGCACGTCCGCCGTTGGAAAGCCGGCGGCGTAGATGGTCGCCTCGTGATGGCTGCCGGGCGTTGCCAGGCGAGCGGTCAGGTTGACGACTTCCGGCTCGAGCGCGCCGGCCAGGATGACGCCGAGGGTGTCCAGGAAAACCAGCTTCGAGCGCTGCTGGACAGCCGGGGGGATCGCCTCCCAGGGCGTCTCCGCCACGAACCGCGCGAGCGCCTCGATCTGCCGTGCCACAATCGCTCCTTCCCCGAAGGCGAAGAGGTGTGCCATGGCCGATTGTACCGCCCGGCTTCCCCTGCTGGAACAGACGGCACACGTTCCGCGGACTCGAGCGTTGACCAGTGGGTCGGACGTTATGTAACACCCAGCTTGCGGCCCCCGGAGGCGCAGCATCGGCCGTTATCATGAGAAAGCCGGCCACCGGGTCCGGGAGCTCGATCAGTCCCCTGATTCGCTCAACTGGTCCGACCTGACAGAGGTGCTGTATCTCACGACGGGAGACTCCCGCCGGGCCGTCGAGCGGACGGTCGCCGCGGCTGGCGCTGCCCTTCAGGATCCTCAAACCGCGGCACCGTGTCGCCAATGACGGCGATCATCCGCCCGCCGCGTGCCACTCGGTTCGCGTGGACGGCCTCAACGTCGTCAATGAGCGCTTGCAGCCGAGCCAGTCCCTGAGGTCGACGAAGGTTGAATGAGACCACCGACATTCCAGGGTAGCTCAGCGTGCGATTCATCCGTCTTCGCTTGGCCAGGGCGAGAAAGTGGCGACGATTGAACGTGTAGACCAGAGCGGTGCGCTCGGACGCTGCCCGGGCGATCACATGGTCGGGGGTCTCGGTGCCGAAGTGTTCGCGCACCAGCAGCACCTCGTAACCGCGTTGGGAGAGGAAAGCGCCGATGGCGCCAGGAACGTCCTCATCCGTCGTGACGGTCACCTGGGCCGGCGCGGTCGGCGACAGGGGAGAGCCCGCTCTCAGCCAGTCTTCTGGCGCCGGCGCTGCTCGAAGCTGGCGGCGGCGCGGACGTCTTCAGCCGTGAGATGGGGGTACTGCCGGAGGATCTCGTCCACGGGGTACCCGTCCTCGTGATACTCCCAAATAGCCTTGGTTGGAATGCGCGTACCGGCGAGCGTGTACTGATTATCGGCGATGTAGCGGTTGCGGTCGATGCTACCGATCTGCTCAGACGTGCGCTCGCGGAGTTGCTTGAGTCCTGCCTGTACCTCGCGCTCGACACGAATAAGCTCGAACGGCATGACCGTTTGACCGGTCTCGTCAGCCCGCTTGATTGCTTCTCCCTCTTGAAAGAAGACGCGTTTGCCGACAAGGTAGAAGCTAAGCGCCGACCAGGGCTGGTCGTAGCGCTCCCCGAGCTTCTTGCTCACCTTGCGGAGCTGCTGCAGGGGAATTCTGTAGGTGTTGCGCATAAGCGCCAATGCCCGCGGGCCTACGACGTCGCGGAACGAGTAGACACGCGCGTAGGGCGAGCGTCGAACTTCCTCGCGGTAGGCCGGGGCGAAGAACTCTGTCTCGCCCCAGTATCGGAGTTGACGGTCGGTCAGACCAGTGAGCCGGCAGACCTGTTCTGGGCTGAAGGCGAGCACGTCGTTCATACCTCGCTATAGTTGCATGAATAGGGTCACGTTGTCAGCATGCCGTGCTCCCTCACTGAAAATGTGACCGGCGGGTCTACGGTTCCCTCAAAAGAAAATGTGACTGAGGGAAGCAGTGCCGGATGTGGAGCGGATGACCATTGACGAGCGACGGAAGTGCTTGAAGCGGA
>JADZDV010000430.1 GCA_020850915.1 Chloroflexota bacterium
CAGGCTCACCCCCTGGGGATCCAGCCCCCGCTCCACCAGCAGGAACGGCAGGAACGCCAGCGCCCCGGAGCGCGTGGAGCCATCCAGCATCCCGACGAGCGCGAGCGTTGCGAATCGCCGCGGATCGAACATTCCCCACCGGCCCGCCTCGCGCTCGGCCACGCTCGGAGCCGGCTCGGCAGGCTGCGCCCGTCCCTGGCCCGCCTGGTCTGAGCGTGGCGAATGGCCGCGCACTGAGGAGACCCGCGCGGACCGGGGATGGCGCCCATCCTCCACCGGCAGGCGGCTGATCGCCGCCGAGAACAGCAGGCCGAACACGCCCAGCCCGATCAGCGCCGGTCGCCAGCCGTAGGGCGCGGCCACGAACAGCACGAGCAACGGCGCGGCGATCTTCCCAACGTCGCCTGCCAGGTTCAGGGTACCGACGACGGTCCCCCGCCTCTGCTCCGGCGCGGTCCGCATGACCAAGGACATCGCCAGCGGATGCTGGAAGTTCCCGCCCAGGCCGCCCGCGAGCGCAACGCCCAGCAACGGGACGAACGCCCCGGCCAGCCCCATCGCCACCAGCCCGGTGGCCACCCAGGCGTTCCCGCCCACCAGCAGCCCATACTCGCCCCAGCGTTCGGCCAGCATGCCGGCCGGGACTTGCAGCAGGCTGGAAGCGGCGGAGAACGCCGTCTTCACCAGCCCGGCCTCCGCGAGGCTCAGGCTCAGGTCGCTGGCGATGGCTGGCAGCAGCGGGAACAGCAGCGCGAAGCAGGCGTCGTTGACCAGGTGCAGCGCACAGCAGACCCAGAGCGTCAGGCCGCCACGCGAGAGCGGCCGCGCCAGCGCGCCAATCGTCGACACGGCCCGGATCATAGCCACCGGCAGCGCTCTCTCGCGATGCAGACCGGCCGGATTGCGTTTCCCCGCCGTCTGGCGCACCATGCAGGGGATTCGCGGACGCCGTGAGGCGACCCGCATGGAGCCGATACGTGAGCGCGCACCATCGAGCACCTTGGAGGAGCAGCCTTGGATAGCTACCACTACTTCTACAGCGACGGCCTGAAACTGGCAGCCACTCTGCACCGGCCCGACCAGCCGGACAGCCAGCTCCGGCCGGGCATCGTTCTGTGCCAGGGCATCAACGGCATCAAGGAGAAGTACCGTTTCCCGGAGTTCTACGCCCGGAGCTTCGTCGAGGCCGGCTTCGTCGCCCTCTGCCCAGAGTACCGTGGCTTCGGCGACGCCGAGGGTATTCCCGGTCGGGTGAACCCGATGGAGCGCGTGGTCGACACGCGCAACGCCATCACCTTTCTCCAGCAGCAGCCCGGGGTGGATCCGAAGCGCATCGGCCTCTGGGCCATCAGCTACGGCGGCGCCACTGCCGTCTTCACCGCCGCGATCGACCCGCGCGTGCTCGCCGTCGTCAGCGTCAACGGCGTCTCCAACGGCGAGCGCTGGCTCAAGGGCCTCCGCCGCCAGCACGAATGGCTCGAGTACCTCGAGCGCCTGCGCGAGGCGCGCGTCCGACGCGTCATGACTGGCGAGACCGAGATGATCGACCCGTCTGAGGAGCTCATGACCGGCAGTCCCGCCCTGTACCGCGGCCGCGAGCGAATGCTGGACGCCGCTCCGCCAGAGAACCGCTGGCAGCTCAGCCGCCAGACGCTCGACTCCGCCGAGGCGATCCTGGAGTTCCGTCCGGAGGAGGTGGCCCCCTCTATCTCGCCGCGCGGTCTGATGATCGTCCACGGCGACCAGGACACCGTTGTCCCGGTGGACGAGGCGATCTCGCTGTACGAGAAGGCGCTCGAGCCGAAGAAGCTCATCATCGTCCCCGGCCGCGGCCACCACGACATCTACCTCGGTGACGTGGCTGACATGCTGGTCCACGAGTCGATCGCCTGGTTCGCCGAGCACCTCATCCGAAACGTCCCCTCCGCCGACGCCATCCGCGCCGTCCAGCGCTCCCTTCCATTCGTCGGGATGCGCTAGGCTCGCGAACGGGCGTACGGCCTGTTGTCCCCTGGCTCTGATCCGGCTGCCGCTCATGCAACGGGGCGATTGGCGGACCACCTCGGAGAGGGGGCTGGAGCGACGAGAACTGGACCCTGGTGGAGCGATAGGGCATCCCGCGGTCCGATCGCACGCTGCAGAAGACGCCCTCTGAGCGACCAGGACCGCCCCCGTCCGAGCCACGGACCGATCCTGGTCGCTCAGCTCGCGTCGCTCTCGCGCGCCGCGGCCGGCCTCTTCGGCACCGCGAAGATCTTCGCGGTCATCTCGTCCTTCACCGGCTCGAACTGCTGGCGGCTCGGCCTGCGCGGCCGCCTGCCAGCGTTCCTCTGTCCGCCGGAGTGCGTTGGTAAGCCGGGCTTCGCCGCGCTCGACCACGACTACGGCACCCAGCTGCTGAACCAGCGCACCCGCCAGTTGGAGGTCATCCAACGACGGTACGACCGAGCCCCGATCTCCGCGACCGGCCTGTACGACGCGCTCCACGACTTCGCCGACATGTTCCCGGAGGACCCGCTATTCGTGATCGAGAACGGCTTCATCGGGCATCCGCGGGGCTGGCGGCGCGCCCGCCAGCTCCGTGCACACCCGAAGCAGGTGCAGCGGGCGGCGGCCGACGGGCTCACCGTCGTCGGCTACCTCGCCTGGAGTCTGACCACGAACCGCGAATGGGGCCTGCCCGCCACCCCAGCGTCGGACTTCGGCCTCTACCACGTGGACCTCGACCACGACCCGGCGCTGAAACGCCACCGCACGCCGTTGGGCCAGATGTACGAGCGGATCGTTCGACGTCGCCGAGCTTGAGCGACTCGAGCACGTGGCGAACGGATGGTGGAGCCGCTGGGACCGGCGACGCGCCCACTCACCTGGCTCTACAATAGGAGGAGTATTCGCGAGGCTCGCGCGACGGGGGTAGCTGTGGCCGTCGAACAATCGCTCGTCTCGGCCGAGGATCTCCTCCGGCTGCCCGATGACGGCCTGCGTTACGAACTGGTTAGAGGAGAGCTGCGTACGGCTCCGCCAGCAGGCTTCGAGCACGGCAGGATCGCCTTCCTGATCGGCCGGTCCCTGGGTAATTTCGTCCAGCGTGAGCGACTCGGGGAGGTGGCTGGAACCGATGTCGGCTTCATCCTGACCACCAATCCCGATACCGTTCGCGCGCCGGACGTTGCCTTCGTGCGCGCGGAACGAATTCGAGAGCTGCGCGCGCCGCAAACCGGCTACTGGCCCGGTGCGCCCGACCTCGCCATCGAGGTCATCTCACCCAATGACCTGTACACGGAAGTGGATGAGAAAGTGGCGGACTTGCTGGAGCACGGCACCCGTCTCGTCTTCGTGGTCAACCCACGCCGGCACACTGTTTCGGTGCATCGCCCCGGTCAACCCGTCACGATCCTCGCCGAGTCAGACCTCCTGAACGGCGAGGACGTAGTGCCGGGCTGGTCGCTCCCGATCGCCGATATCTTCCTCCAGAGCTGAGCCGTCAGCGATCGCGGGTGACGCCGTCCCGCGGAGTCGGTACCATGCCGCGGTCGCGCGGGGCTGCTCGCTGGCGGATGGCAGGGAGTTCGATGAACACGAGGCAGCGCCCTCGAGACGAACGGGCCGCCAGGCTCTGGCTCGCGCCGCTCGGCGCGGCGCTCGCCGGCGTGAGCTGGGGCTTCCTCCGTCTGGCGCGTCGCCACGGTCAAACACTGCGCGGCCAGGCGCGGCTGCGCGAGCGTCTGGTAGACGTCGAGACCCCGGTCTCGAGCCGCCGTGGGACAGCCTGGAAATCGGCTCTCCTGACGGACGACGCGAGATTCCAGCCGAGAACATCCCCTCGGTTGTCGATCACGTATCGGCCAGTGAGGCTGAAGGGAGGCGAGACGGTCCAGATAGCTCTCGACCCGTATCACCTCGACCCGATCGGCGAGGCGGTCATGCTCGCAAAGCCGTGGTTTCTCGACGACTACGACGTCCTCTTACAGCAGATGAAGCCCGGCGACCGGGTGGTTGACCTCGGGGGACATATCGGCACCTTCTCCCTGGCCGCGGCGGCGCTGGGCTGCGAGGTGCTGTGCGTTGAAGCCGACCCGGCCAGCGTCTATCTGATCCAGGCTGGCAAGGTCCGCAACGGCTTCGACCGACTGACCGTTGTCCACGCCGCGGCGATGGATCAGGAGGGAACGGTCGAACTCCTGCCAAGCGGCCCCTGGGGCACGATCTCCAACCCGACCGTCCTGGCAGCTCCGAGCGCCATTCAGCGGCGATCGCTCGAGCGGGTGGCCGTCCCGGCCCGTACGGTGGAGAGCCTGCTCCGCGACATCGGCTGGGACCAGGTCAGCTTCCTGAAGATCGACATCGAGGGCTCTGAAATGGCGGCGATGCGTGGCATGGAGGACCTACTCAGTCGGTCGGATGCGCCGATCCTCCTGTTTGAGTCGAACGGCCACGCGCTGCACTTCTTCGGCGAGACCACGTACGCCTTGATCCAGACGGTGCACGATTTCGGCTACCACACCTACCAGCTCGAGACCTACCGGCTGGAGCGCTGGCGCCTTGTCCCGGTGGCACCGGGCGAGCTTCAGCCGGAGTGCACGGTCAATTACCTGGCCACCAAGGGCCCTCCGCCGCGACTCGAGGGCTGGGACCTCG
>JADZDV010000431.1 GCA_020850915.1 Chloroflexota bacterium
CATGCCAGGTCAGAAATGCCTTGAGCGCTTTCTCAAAGGCTTGCTCGCAATGGTCGAGTGCACCCGAAAGGAGCGGCGGTGTGGCCGCGATCGCCAATTCAGCGAGCCGAATATCTTCCTGAGCGGTCAGGGGCCACTGGCGGGTCAGCTCGGCCTTTGGATCAGACGGCATACAACCGACGCCCCTCGCGGACGACGCTTGCCGCCAGCGAGGCTGTGACCGGCAGGTAGCGGGCGAACTCCTCCCGCGTCCAGATGGTGACGTCCTTCGGGACGCGAATGCTCTGGAGAGCCAGGTGAGCCTGCTGAGCGCGCCGGTACGGAGGCAGGTCTGAAGTCGGGACGATAACCATCAAATCGTAGTCGCTGTCCTCGCGCCAGTCCCCGCGCGCCCGCGAGCCGAAGAGATAGATCTCCTCAGGCTGAAAGACCTCGACCAGCCGTTCAACCACGCGCCGAAGCAGCGCGTCTTCAGTGTCAGCCACCTCGCTCACAGTAGCGCCTCCGCGTCGTCATCTGACTTCAGCCGAATCTCCTCGGACGGCACGCGCTCACGGATACACCTCACGCGGCAGGTGAGCGTGGACGAAGGTGACGACCTCATAGGCCGCCACGCGCGCCTGGCTCGCTTCCTCGTCATCTGGCGTCATAAGGTCGTCCGGATAGCGGCTCTGTACCGCGAAGGGAGTCAGCAGCGCCGCGGCCGAGGACAACTGATCGAAGGCCGCCGCGATGTCCGCGCACTGGTCCACGAGCTCCTGCAGAAGATGGGTTCTCCGGAAGGGCCGGTTGTGCCACATGAGAAACGCCTTGAGCGCCTTCTCAGCCGCCTGCTGGGCATGAAACACAACGGCGTCCGGTACCGCGGGCGGTTGGCTCATACGTTCGGCCGTGACGAGATCGTGTTGCACTTTCGTGAGCCACTGCCTGACCAGCTCGGCCCGCGGGTCGTCAGGCGGCATACAGGAGCCGGCCCTCGCGTTCGACGGTGGCGGGCAGCGAGGCCGCGGCCTTACTCAGGTACTCGAATCGCGCGCGCCCCATGACGACGACCTCGATGGGCAGTCGGAGTCCATGGAGGGCGCGATAGGCCTGCTGCTCCAGGCGGTGCGGCCTCTCGACGTCGTAGTCGACCAGGACCATCACGTCGTAGTCACTGTCCTCGCGCCAGTCCCCTCGCGCCCGCGAGCCAAAGAGATAGATGCGCTCCGGCCGCAGCTCTTTGACGAGCCGCTCGACAGCTTCCCGGAGCAACGCCGCCTGGTCAACTGCCACCTCACGCATGCCGTGGTCTCCGTCTGACCATCTTATCCCAGGCCAGCGTCCGTCCGGCGCCGACGGCGCGGCGGTCAGCTCCGCCCTTGCTCCGCCACCACGTCAGCCACCTTCAGGCCGATCAGCTCCTCGACAACTGTGGCGACGGCGCCGTTGGCCCAGTCGCCGCGGCCGCGGGCCATGGCGGCCGTGAACAGCTCGCGCGAGACCGCCAGGGTCCAGAGTGGAACGCCCAGATTGGCCGCCATCTGCTGGCCCAGGCCCAGGTCCTTGTGCGCCAGGGCGACCTTGAAGCCGGGCTCGTATGCGCCCTTCAGCACCTGGTCTGGGATCGTGTTGGACATGTGGAAACCGCCCGTCGAGCTGGTCTGGAACGTCTCGACCATCTTCTTCACGTCCAACCCCGCCTTCGCGCCCAGAACGATCGCCTCGGCGCTGGCGGCGAGAATCGTCAGGGTGAGGAGGTTGTGGACGAGCTTCAGGGTGATGCCGGCCCCGGGCGGGCCCACGTGGAAGATGTCCTTGCCCATCGCCTGGAGCACCGGTCTGACCCGCGCGAAGTCCTCGTCAGAGGCGCCCACCATGAACAGAATGTTGCCTGCCTCGGCGTCCTTCGAGGAGCGGCCCATGCCAGCGTCCACGAAGCTCATGCCGCGCGCGCGGACCTGCTCGCCGATGCGGCGCGTCGACGCGGGCTCGATGGTGGAGCAATCCATGATGATGGTGCCCGGGCGGGCACCCTCGACGATACCGTCTGGGCCCAGCACGACGGCCTCGACGTCCGGGCTGTTCGGGACGACGGTGATCACCACGTCCGAGGCCTCGCCCACCTCGGCCGGACTCGCCGCGGGGGTGGCCCCGTGGGCCGCTAGCGCCTCAGACGCGGGCGTTGCCACGTCGTAGACAGTGAGCGGAAAGCCGTTCGCCAGCAGGTTTCGACCCATCCCCCGCCCCATCAACCCGAGCCCGATCAGTCCAACCTTGAGGTCTGCCACGGCGTGCCTCCAGTGCTCCATCGCTTGTCGTCACATGGTAGCCAGGATCGGCGCGCGGGCAAACCCCGGCATGCCGTCCGATGGTGAGGCACCGGCAGTGGGGTAGACTCACGAAAACGGGAGCGCGCTGTGACGGAAGACGCGAAGGCCGCGGAGTCGCCGGGGTATCGGATCGCGAAGGAGAAGCTTCCTGAGATCCAGGAGCGCTATGACGACCTCCTGGACGCCTGCGAGAGCTATCTCGGCGAGCTGCGGGCCGAGCTGGCGCGCGTCGAGGGAGACACGAGCCTGCCGCCGGCCTACGCGGCACGGCTTGGCTCGCACGTGACGACGGGCGAAGAGCTGCTCCAGGTGCTGGAGACGCTCGCACACGACGCGCTGGTGCGGGCCTCGGACCGCGCCGTTCTGATCCAGATCGCCTACGAGGGCAGGTTTGTCTGATCACGGGATCCACTGGAGGTACACAACGTGCCACTTCCGAACCCCTTTGACTTTTCCGGCAAGACGGTCGTCCTGACCGGGGCCACCGGCGGCCTCGGGAAGCCGGTGACGCTGGCGTTTGGCGAAGCCGGCGCCAATGTGGTGCTGGGCGACGTAAACGACCCGGTGGCCGAGGCGATCATCTCGGACATCCAGGGCAAGGGGATCTCCGCCCGCTACCTGCACACCGACGTCCGTGTCCAGGGCGAGGTCAAGGCGCTGATGGAGCTGGCCGTCACCACGTTCGGCCAGATCGACGTCCTGGTGAACTGCGCCGGCATCATCGTCCGCCGCGCCTCGCTGGAGTACGACCTCGAGGTCTGGGAGCGGATCGTCGACATCAACCTGAAGGGCACCTGGATCGCCTGCCAGGAGGCGGCGCGCTACATGCTGCCGCGCGGCTACGGGAAGATCGTCAACTTCGCCTCGAACGCGGCGTTCCACGGCATCCCCGGCTACCCGGCCTACGGGCCGAGCAAGGCCGGCGTGGCGAACCTGACGAAGAACCTGGCCGTCGAGTGGGCGAGGAACGGCCTCAACGTCAACGGCGTGGCGCCAGGCTTCACCGACACGCCGTTCAACACCGACGTCATCGGCAACCAGGAGGCGCTGAACAAGGTGCTCCTGCGAGCCCCGCTCGGCAAGCTCCTGCCAGAGGACTCGCTGGTGGGCACGACCCTCTTCCTGGCCTCGGACGCCGCGAAGTGGGTCAACGGCCACACCCTCAACGTGGACGGCGGGTACGACGCGACGTGATGTGACGCGACCCCCTCACGGCGCCTTTGCCAGTGCGTATGACACGCTAGCTGTCGGATCGATGTGGTACCGTACGCGCGGCCGCGGGCCGCGGAGGCGCCCGCGGCCTTCCACATGGCGACGTTGGAGGACCTGAAGCGCGGGGCGACGGTCAGGGGCGTGCTACCGAACAGCCTCGTGACGGTCGTGGACGTCCAGTGGTTCGGCTCGAACGTCGTCGAGCTGACCTACAAGGACGCCGCCGGCAAGCTCGGCAACGAGCTAGTCTACCGCGAGCGCGAGCCGCCGCTGGAGATTGTGACGGCCGGCCGTCCCTGGAGCTTCGACGGGGACGGCGCGCTCTTCCGCCTGGTCTCGGAAGCGCACCGCAGTCGGCTGGCCCACCTGTTCGATCCGCTCGTCGCCGTCCACAGCTCGCTCGTCGAGCCGCTGCCCCACCAGATCACCGCCGTCTACGGCGAGCTGCTCACCCGCCAGCCGCTCCGCTTCCTGCTGGCCGACGACCCCGGCGCCGGCAAGACGATCATGGCCGGCTTGCTCATCAAGGAGCTGCTCATCCGCGGCGACCTCCATCGCTGCCTGATCGTCTGCCCCGGCAGCCTGGTGGAGC
>JADZDV010000432.1 GCA_020850915.1 Chloroflexota bacterium
CCGCTCCACCGGGCCCAGAATCGCTTCGATCTGCTCCGGCGCGAGGCCGCCCGCCCGCAGCAGACGCGGCCGAGTACCGGTGAGGTCGATCACCGTCGAGTCCACGCCCCCGGGACAGGCGCCGCCGTCGACGAGCAGCGGGTAGCCCTCGGAAAGCTGGGCCAGCACGTCGTCGGCAGTACGGGGACTCGGCTGGCCGGACAGATTAGCGCTCGTCGTCGGCAGAGGCTCGCCAAATTCCCGAATGATCGCCAGCGGAATCGGGTGCGCCGGCATCCGCAGCCCCACAGTGCCTTCCGGATCGTCACTCCGACGCAGGATCAGGGTGAGCGGCCCCGGCCAGTACCGGTCGACCAACTGCGCGGCCGCCTCGGTCATGCCTGTAGCCAGCCGATCGATCGTCGTCGGATCGGCAACCAGCGCCGCGATCGTCTTCTCCCGCGGCCGCTGCTTGACCGCGAACAGCCGATCCAACCCCTCCTCTCCAAATCCAGCGATCCCGTACACCGTATCGGTCGGAAACACAATCGCCTGACCGCTCCGCAGAAGTCGGACCGCCCGGTCCACGAGCAGCCGCCGCTCCTCCGGGTCGACGGGCCAGAGAACGCGGTCCGGCGTCACTGGCAAATCTCCAGGATCCGCGCCTGGCCCGCTAGATCCTCGTGCACCCTCACCGTTCGCTCCGGCCAGAGCGCCCGGGCCGTGCCGGCGACGGCGCGGGCGTGCGAGTCGTCTACCTCCAGCAGCGCCGCTCCGAACCCGGGATCCATGAGCTGGTGCAGCAGTCGCTGAATGAGGTCGGTGCCGTCGGGGCCGCCATCGAGCGCCGAGCGCGGCTCGAAGTCCCGCACGTCCGGCTCGAGACGAGCGATTCGAGCGCTCGGGACGTACGGCAGATTGGCCACCACCAGGTCGGGCCGCCGGACCAACCAGGACAGCAGGTCGCCTTGCACGAAGCGGACGCGGCCACCGACGCCGTGCCGTGCCGCGTTGGAGGCTGCTACCGCGAGCGCGGCCTCGCTGGTGTCCGAGGCGACTACCGTGGCTCGCGGCAGCTCAATGGCCAGGGTGACCGCCAGGCAGCCGGAGCCCGTTCCGACGTCCGCGACGAGCGCTGGCGGCGTGTGTCGAGTACTGCGCAGGGCCAGCTCGACCAGCAGCTCTGTCTCCGGGCGGGGGATCAGCACGCGAGGATTGACGGCGAACTCGCGACCGTAGAACTCGCGCCGGGCGAGGATATACGCCATTGGCTCGTGGCGAGTCCGTCGCTCGGTCCACGTCTCGAGCCGGGCCGCGGCCGACGGCGGGACGCTCTGCTCGGGATGGGCGAGCAGCGAGCTTTCGGAGAGGCCGGTCGCGTGGCGCCGGAGCAGGCTGGCTTCCTGGCGCGGACGGGCGATACCCGCGCGGGGGGGTCGCGCCGCCATCCGCTCCAGCGCCGCTGAGACGCTCACGCCGCTCAGTCCTGACGTGCCAGCTCGCTCCGGTCGGCAGCCACGAGCGCGTCGATCAGCGGGTCTAGATTGCCCTGTAACACGCCCTGGAGGTTGTGGATCGTCAGACCGATCCGGTGGTCCGTGACGCGGTTTTCTTTGTAGTTGTAGGTGCGGATCTTCCCGCCCCGCTCTCCCGTGCCGACCTGCGATCGCCGAAGCTGTCCCTGCGCCTCCTGCTGAGCACGCAGCTCGCGCTCGTAGAGGCGGGCGCGCAGGACGGCCATCGCCTTGGTCTTGTTCTTGAGCTGCGACCGCTCGTCCTGACAGATGACGACTTCGCCTGTTGGGAGGTGGGTGATCCGAACGGCGGAGTCGGTCGTGTTGACGCTCTGCCCACCATGCCCACCGGAGCGGTAGACGTCGATCTTGAGATCGTCATCCTTGATGTCCAACTCGACGTCGTCCACCTCCGGCATGACGGCCACCGTGGCGGCGGAGGTATGGATGCGGCCTTGCGCCTCCGTGGCTGGCACGCGCTGGACGCGGTGGCCACCGCTCTCGTACTTCAGCCTGGAGTAGGCGCCTTCACCTCGAACCTCGGCGACCGCCTCGCGGAACCCGCCAAGGTCCGTGCCGCTCGTGCTCACGACCTCGAGCTTCCAGCCGCGCGACTCGGCGTAACGGGCGTACATTCGCAGCAGGTCCTCAGCCCAGAGTGCCGCCTCCTGGCCGCCCTCGCCGGCGCGGATCTCCAGGATCACGTCGCGCTCGTCGTTCGGGTCACGTGGTCGAAGCTGCTCGCTTAGCTCCGCCAGCAGTTGCTCACGCTCCGGCTCGAGTCGCTCGAGGTCCTCCCGCGCTAGCTCCCGCATGTCCGGGTCGTCGCCTTCCGCGAGCTCGCGCGCTTCGGCAAGCTCCTGGTCGACGCGCTCCAGCGCCAGGTAGGTCTCGACCGGGCCGGTCAGCGCGCGCTGCTCGCGGCCGAGCTTCTGCATCGCCTGCCGGTCGCCGACAACGTCCGGTCGCGACATCTGCTCGGTGATCTCGTCATACCGCTGCGTCATCTCACGCAAGCGGCGAATGATGGCCTCTTCAACGAAGGTGTCGATCATGATGTTCGCGTATCCACTGCTCCCATCGGTGTGTGTTCGGCGCTCCCCGCCGTGCCCGCCAGCTCTACCAGGCGCTCGGGCAGCTCGTCGAGGCTGACGGTGATCTGCTCTGCCTGCTGGCCGGCCAGCGGCTTCACCGTTGCCCGGTGCTCCGCGAGCTCCCGATCTCCCAGCAGGACCGCCCAGCGTGCACCGAGACCGCTCGCCTGCCGAAGGAGCGATCTGGCCGAGCGATCGCCGGTCCCGATCCACGCCGTCAGGCCGCGAGCGCGGAGTCGCTCGACGATCCGGAAGCCCTCCGTGCGTGCCGGCTCTCCGAGCGGCACGACGAATACCTCGAGAGGTGCTTCGTCGGCCAGGACGATGCTCTGCCGCTCGAGGTTGAGCAGGATGCGCTCCAGCCCGGTGGCAAAGCCCACGGCCGGCGTGGGGCGCCCGCCGAGCTGCTCGGCGAGGCCGTCGTAGCGCCCGCCGCCGCCGATCGTGGCTTGACCCCCAGCGACCGGCGGCACGACTTCGAAGACCGTGCGGGTGTAGTAGTCTAGCCCACGCACGAGGCGCGAGTTCAGAACGTACGGGATCCTGGAGTGCTCCAGGTACCCGCGCAGCCGCGTGAAGTGCTCGGCGCACGGCTGGCACAGGCGATCGGCGCTTCGCGGCGCCGCTTCGGCGATCGGTTGGCAGCGTGGCTGTTTACAGTCCAGCAGTCGGAGAGGGTTGGTCTCCAGTCGCCGCTTGTCGTCGTCGCACAGCTCGTCGAGGTGCGAGCGGAAGTAGGTGACTAGCTCCTGGACGTAGGCGGGACGGCAGTTCGGATCGCCGATGGTGTTCAGCTCCAGGCTCAGTTCGCGCAGGCCGAGGTCGGCGTAGAAGCCCCAGAGCAGCGCGATCAACTCCGCGTCCACCAACGGATCGGCCTCGCCGAGCGCCTCGCAGTTGAACTGGTGAAACTCTCGGAGGCGGCCGGCCTGCGGCCGGTCGTAGCGGAAGGCGTTGACGAAGGAGTACAGCTTCACCGGCTGGGGTCGATTGAACAGGCCATGCTGGAGGTACGCCCGCACGACCGAGGCGGTCGCCTCGGGACGCAGGGCCACTTCTTCACCGCCCTTGTCGCGGAAGCTGTACATCTCCTTTTCGACGATGTCGGTGGCGCCGCCCACGCTCCGAAGGAACAGGTCCAGGTCCTCGAACGTTGGCGTGCGAGTCTCGCCAAAGCCGTGAAGCTCCGCGCGGCGACGCGCCGCCGCCTCCACGGCGCGCCAACGGGTCGCCGCTTCTGGCAGAATGTCTTGAGTGCCGCGCGGCGCCTGGAACACCACCGTCTCCGCAAACAAAGGCCGGCGCCCTTCTGGGGGCCGGTGGTAGTGAAGTATACCAGTCGATGGTCCGAGTCAAAGCTCGCGTGAAGCCCGGCGCTCGCGTTCCGGGTGTGAAGCGCGGCGTGGACGGGGCGCTGGAGGTCGCCGTGCGGGCGCCGGCTGTGGAGGGCCAGGCGAACCGGGCGGTCGTCAGGCTGCTGGCGGAGCGCCTGGGGCTGAGGGAGCGGGAGGTGCGCGTGGTTGCCGGCGAGCGCGGGCGCGAGAAGCTGCTTGAATTCGATCTGGACTCCACGGCTGCTCTCTGGGCTCGCCTGGAGGCCTCCTGATGGTTGCCCAGCGGACCTACGTCGTCTCCGGCGCCATGACCCGCATCCGTCGCTTCACCCGGCACGACGTGGACCGCTGGCTCGACTGGTCGGATCATCCCGACCCGCTCTACTCGACCTACAACCCGGTGCGCATCTCCGGGTCGATGCGGGACGCCTGGTACGACGACCTCGTCTACCGCCAGGGGCAGATACCGTTCGCGGTGGACAACTTCGACGGCGACATGATCGGTCGGATCTTCTTGCGCCAGATTCGCCGTGCCGAGGGAGCCGCCGTACTGGGCATCGATTTCGCGCCGGAGTTCGTCGGTCGTGGCTTTGGCACGGATGCCCTGCAGGCCTTCATGCACCACTACTTCGGAACGATGGGCTTCCGTCGCCTGCTGTTGAGCGTGGCGGCCTACAACGAGCGAGCGCGGCGCAGCTACGAACGCTGCGGCTTTACACACGTCAGCAGCCACTGGGACGTGCTGAAGCTCCAGGCGAACGTCTTTCACGATCCCTATTATCAGAGCATTCGAGAGTTCTTTCGCCGGGGCCCGAAGGGAGTCGAAGCGCTCTTCTACACGATGGTGGCGCACCGGCCGAAGACGCGCCCTGCACCCTGAGGCGTGGTTGTGGCGGTCCGTCGGTCGCTCTCTGGCCCGGAGGCGCACCGGCCGAAGATGGACTGCGTGCGCTGAGGCCGGTCCCGATCACAACCGGTGCCACGCGATCTGTCGCGGAGTGCGCTGCCTCGATTAGAACGGCAGATTGAGGAGGCCGCGCTCCAGCGCGTCGCCGAGAAAGTTCAGCAGCAGCAACGCCACGATGGGCGTGATGTCGATCATCCCGATGCGCGGGACGACACGGCGCAGGGGTGCCAGGATCGGCTCCGTGATATCCATGATCAAGCTGATGAACGGGTTGTTGGGTGGGAGGTTGAACCAGGAGAGCAGCGCACGAATGAGAATGGCGATCTGCAGCACCTGGAACAGGATGTGGACGAACTGAAGCAGGAAGACCATCAAGATGGACGCGGTCCGAACAGCGCTCGACCAACGCGCACGATGGTGGCTCCCTCCTCGACAGCCAGCGGGTAGTCGTCTGTCATGCCCATCGACAGATGCTTCAGATCCAGCTCCGGGAACCAGCTCGCGGCGTGCTCGCGCAGCTCGCGCAGACGCGCAAAGACGGTCCGCGTCTCACGCTCGTTCAGGCCAAGTGGCGCCACGGTCATCAGTCCGAGGATCTCCAATCCTGGCAGTGGGGTGATCTGCTCGATGGCCGGACGTAGCTCGCCCGGTCGGAAACCGGGTCGAGCGGGGTCATCTCCGACATACACTTCGAGCAGGACGGGGCAGCGACGCTCAGAAGGGACACGGCGATCAATCGCCCGGGCGAGACGCACGCTGTCGACGGACTGGAGTATATCAAACAGCTCGAGCGCGGCCCGGACCTTGTTGCTCTGAAGCGTCCCGATGAGATGCCAGGTCAGCGGCTGGGAGAAGCGGTCGGCGACCTCGCGGATCTTTTGCTCGGCCTCCTGAACGCGGTTCTCACCGAAGTGGCGCACGCCAAGCTCGGCTAGCGCCATGACGTCTTCCGCCGAGCGCGTCTTGCTCACCGCGACCAGCGTAACGTCCGCGGCCTTCCGTCCCACTCGAACGGCGCTGCGCTCGATCTGCTCTGTGACGCGCTCCAGGCGCTCAGACGGGGTGGCGCTGACTGACATCGACGTCATCAGGCTCCGCCTCAGGCGACCAGCCCGATGAGCGCGCCAAAGCGCCCGGCTGGGTAGCCCAGCACGCGGTGCGAGAAGAACTGGTCGGCGTGACAGCGCGTGCAGATGCCGGCTACTTCGATGGCGTCCGCCGGCACGCCGGCGGCCTCGAGCTGCTGGCGGTTGGCCGTCCAGAGATCCAGACGGGGCCGTGGACCCCGATAGCGGAGCACCGTCTGAGGCCAGTCGGCGAACTGCGCGGCGACCTCCCCGCCAACCTCGTAGCAGCAGGGGCCGATGGATGGCCCGATGCCGACACGCAGGCCCGCTGGCTGGGCTCCGAAGTGCCGTTGCATGGCCTCCACCGTCGCTGGGCCCACTTCGGCCAGGGTGCCGCGCCAGCCGGCATGGGCGGCTCCGACGACAGCCCTCTGCTCGTGCCAGAGGAGCAGCGGCACGCAGTCGGCGAAGCGGAGGCTCAGCAGCCAGTCTGGGCGGTCGGTCACCTGGGCATCGGCGTCCGGCAG
>JADZDV010000433.1 GCA_020850915.1 Chloroflexota bacterium
CCGATCGCGAACGAGCGGTCCAAGGACCATGATCCGCGCGCCCGGCCGCATGCCCAGGACAGCGTCGACGATCTGCTCCGAGGTCTGCCGCTGGATGAGCCGGCCGCACTTCGGACAGTGCGGCCGGCCAACGCGCGCGTACAGCAGGCGGAGGTAGTCGTAGATCTCCGTGGTCGTGCCGACGGTCGAGCGCGGGTTGTGGCTGGCACCCTTCTGGTCGATCGAGATGGCCGGCGAGAGCCCTTCGATGTGGTCGACGTCCGGTTTGTCCATCTGGCCCAGGAATTGGCGCGCGTAGGCCGACAGCGACTCGACGTAGCGCCGCTGTCCCTCGGCGTAGATGGTGTCGAACGCCAGCGACGACTTCCCAGAGCCGGACAGGCCGGTGATGACGACCAGCCGGTCGCGCGGAATCGTCAGGTCGATGTTCTTGAGGTTGTGCTGGCGGGCGCCTTTGATGACGATGGCATCGTGCGGCATGGTCCGTCGGCGCTCAGCGAGCGCCCAGCCACTCCTTCGGCGCGAGCGGCTCATCGCTGGCTAGCATCCGCTTGAGCTCCACGATCTGGTCGCGCAGCAACGCTGCCTTCTCGAACTCCAGCTCCTTCGCCGCCCGCTTCATCTGCACTTCCAGGTCAGAGACAAGGCGGTGGATCTCATCCTTCGCCATCGGCACGCCGCCACCGGTCTCGTACTCGGCTGCTGCTTCGGCCACGGCCTTCATCCGGTTCGAGATGTCGCGAATGGCTTTCCGGATGCCTCGCGGCTCAATGCCCATCCGCTCGTTGTAGGCCTGCTGCACCTTGCGGCGCCGATACGTCTCGTCGATCGCGCGCTGCATGGAGTCGGTAACGGTGTCAGCGTACATGACGACGTGGCCATCCACGTGCCGCGCTGCCCGGCCGATGGTCTGGATAAGCGACCCCTCGCTGCGGAGGAAGCCCTCCTTGTCTGCGTCCAGGATCGCCACCAGGGAGACCTCCGGCAGATCGAGCCCCTCGCGAAGCAGGTTGATACCGACTACCACGTCGTACACGCCCAGCCGCAGGTCGCGCAGGATCTCGATCCGCTCCAGGGTGTCGATCTCGGAGTGGAGATAGTGGACCTTGACCTGCATGTCTCGCAGGTAGTCCGCCAGATCCTCGGCCATCTTCTTCGTGAGCGTCGTCACCAGGACGCGTTCGCCGCGGTCGGTCCGCTCCTTGATCCGATCCAGCAGGTCGTCGATCTGGTCGCGCGTTGGCCGGATTTCGATCGACGGGTCGATCAGGCCGGTTGGTCGGATGAGCTGCTCGACGATCTGCTCGCTGTGCTCGTACTCGTACGGTCCAGGCGTAGCGGACACGTAGACCGCCTGGTTGACATGCCGCTCGAACTCGTGGAACATGAGGGGCCGATTGTCCAGCGCCGACGGGAGGCGAAACCCGAAGTCGACCAGCACCTGCTTGCGAGCGCGGTCGCTGTTGTACATCCCCCGAATCTGAGGGATCGTCATGTGGCTTTCGTCGATCAGCAGCAGGAAATCATCCGGGAAGTAGTCGAGCAGCGTCCAGGGCGTGCTGCCGGCCTCGCGGCGGCCGAGGTGACGGGAGTAGTTCTCCACGCCCGCGCAGGAGCCGGTCTCGCGCAGCATCTCCAGGTCGTACTTCGTCCGCTGGCGCAGCCGCGCCGCCTCGAGGACCCTGTCGTTCTGCTCCAGCTCGCGCGACCGCTCCTGTAGCTCGACCTCGATGTCCGCCAGCGCTAGGTCGAGCTTCTCCCGCGTCGTCACGAAGTACTTGGCCGGGTAGACGTCGATCGCCTGCCGCTCGGCCAGCAACTCGCCCGTGAGCGGCTCGACCTCGGTCAGTCGCTCGATCTCATCGCCCCAGAACTCGACGCGGATGACGATGTCCTGGCCCGCCGGGTGGATCTCCAGCGTATCACCCCGCACCCGGAACTTGCCGCGGGTGAAGTTGTAGTCGTTGCGCTCGTAGTAGATCTCGGTCAGATAGCGAAGGAGGCGGTCGCGCTTGCGCGTCTCTCCCACACGGAGGTTGACAACGGCCTTGCCGTAATCTTCCGGCGCGCCCAGGCCGTAGATGCAGGAGACCGACGCCACCACGACCACGTCCCGACGCGTGAGGATGGCCTGCATCGATGAATGGCGGAGCCGGTCGATGTCCTCGTTGACAAGGGTGTCTTTCTCGAGGTAGGTGTCGGTGCGCGGGACGTAGGCTTCGGGCTGGTAGTAGTCGTAGTAAGAGACGAAGTACTCGACGGGGTTGTCCGGCAGGAACTCCTTGAACTCAGCGCAGAGCTGCGCGGCCAGCGTCTTGTTGTGGGCAATCACCAGCGTCGGGCGCTGCACCGCGGCGACGATGTTCGCCATGGTGAACGTCTTGCCCGACCCGGTCACGCCCAGCAGCGTCTGGTGTTTCAGACCCTGGCGAGCGCCGGCGACGAGCTGCTCGATCGCCGCCGGCTGGTCGCCCATGGGCCTGAAGTCGGAAACGATGCGAAAATCCGTCATGGCGCGACCGTGACTCCCGGGGAGACTGGCGTGAGATTATACCCTTCCAGGCAGTCAGTCGAAAAAATGTTCTATTCTGACCTGGGATCGTGCTGCTCCTGTGACATGCTCCCGGGTCGCGCGTCCGACGGAGCCAGTGGGGGTCAGCGCCGGTCGAGCTCCCGGTGCGCCATGGTGGTTTCCGAAGAGCAGACCCGGTCCGTGCTGAGTTGAGTCCTCGCCTTGTCTCACGGCGTCCGGACCAACGCCGGGTCGATGCCCGGGCGGCGCTTGAGGAGCGGCTACGAGACGCGACTACCGGGCTCGGCTGCCAGGCGTGCCTGGAGCTCCGGGAACGCCTGGCGAGTCTTCCGGGGAGGGGACGGTGGGACTCGCGCGGCGCGGGTGACGTGAAGGACCACGAACGTAGGTCCGTCCTCCCGCAGTATGTCGTCCGCCTGCAGCTCCCACGCGTCGAGCGCATCGATCTCGAAGACGCGCCGCCAGCCGGCCCCGCGGGCCATCGCCGCGAAGCTCAGCGCGCCGACGCCAGGGATTGGCTGGCCGCCGGTCACCTCGTAGATGCCGTTCTGGAAGACGATGTGGATGAGGTTCCTCGGGCTGGCCGCCGAGATGGTGACGAGCGTCCCGAGGTTCATCAGGAGCGAGCCATCGCCATCCAGGACGATGACCGTGCGATCGGGCCGCGCGAGTGCGAGGCCGAGGCCTACCGACGAGCCCTTTCCCATCACGGTGTTCGGGAAATCCAGCTCCGGATCGCGGGAGAACTCTGGCCAGTTGCGAAAGCTGGTCATGGAGGTCACGACGACGGCGTCGCCTCGCCGACGGGCGAGCGACTCCCAGACGGATTCCACGGGGATCATCCAGGCCTCCCGGGCGGAACAGTGTCTCCGTCAGTATGGCCCGCCGAGGCCTCCCTCGATCGGGTCGGAGCGCCAGGTGTGAGGTAGGCGGCGGTAAGAGGGGGACGGGTGGCGACACCGAGGAGCGTGCTGGTGATGACGCCTCCTACGCGCGCGCCGACGAGGCCCAGGACGATTTCGACCGCGGAACCGTGGCCACCCGCCTCGCATGAGCTGGCCGGCCCTGGCGGATTTCACTGATATACTCTGTTCGCTGACGTCTCGGATGCACGAGAGGAGCCGCTTGTTGGGTACGTTTCATATCTGGACCATCGGCTGCCAGATGAACACCGCGGACGCTCGGAAGATGACCGAGGAGCTGCAGCACTACGGCTACGAGGCGGCGGAGGATTTCGAGGCGGCTGATCTGGCGGTGCTGTACTCCTGTATGGTGCGGCAGCACGCCGAGGACAAGGTCCACAGCCAACTGGGCGAGCTACGCTTGCTCAAGCAGAGCCGCCCCAGCCTGCGCGTCGCCCTCGCCGGCTGCATTGGCGACGTCTCCTGGTGGCAGCGGAAGGACCCGTTCGTGGACTTCTTCCTCTCACCCGGCCAGGACATGACGGTCCGGGACAAGCTTGTGGACCTGCTGGACCTCCAGGAGTACTACCGCCACGAGCCCGCCAGCGCTGCGCGGACGCCTCGCGTCTCGGAAGGTATCACGATGCACCAGGGCTGCAATCGAAGCTGCACCTTCTGTATTGTTCCGTCAACCCGCGGCCGCGAGCGCAGCCGATTGCCCTTCGAGCTGGTCGAGGAAGCGCGAGCGCTCGTGGAGCGCGGCACGCGAGAGATCGTGCTGCTCAGCCAGATCGCGGAACGCTACGGACGCGACCTCAGACCGCGAGTGTCGCTCGCCACGCTTCTCGGTCAGATCAGTCGCGTCGAGCAGCTCGAGCGCATCCGTTTCCTGACTTCGTATCCGGGCGATTTCACCGACGACATCATTGAGGCGGTGGCGACGCTGCCGAAGGTGTGTGAGGACATCAACCTCCCCGTTCAGTCTGGTGACGACGAGATGCTGCGCGCCATGCGGCGAGGTTACTCGGTCGGTTTCTACAAGGATCTGGTGGCCCGGATCCGCGCGCGCGTGCCGGACGTCGCGCTTCAGACCGACATCATCGTCGGATTCCCCGGGGAGACGGAGGCTCAGTTCGACAACACCCTGAAGGTGCTGGCGGAGATCGAGTTCGACATCGTCCACGTGGCCGCTTACTCGCCGAGGCCCGGCACGCCGGCGGCCACGTCTGGAGGCCAGCTTCCGCTCGACGAGAAGAGGCGCCGGATCCAGCGCGTCGAAGCGCTGCAGAAGCGGATCGCGACAGAGAAGAACGCCCGCTATCTGGGCCGGATCGTGGAGGTCCTCGTCGAGGGCGAGGCGCGCGGCAAATGGTACGGCCGCACCCGGACCAACAAGCTCGTCCACTTCGCCCATCCCGGCTCGCTCGGCGGCGAGATGGTGCTGGCGAGAATCTCCTCCACCAGTCCCTGGTCCCTCCAGGGCGAGCCGGTCGAGATCCGCGCCGCCGTTCCCGCCTGAGTGGCTGGCGCTCAGGCCCAGCCGTCCGTCGAGAGGACGATCGTCACCGGCCCGTCGTGGACCAGCTCCACAGCCATGTCCGCGCCGAAGCGGCCGGTCTCGACGTGGAGCTGGCGCTTGCGAAGAGCGGTCACGAACCGATCTACCAGTCGCTCGGCAAGGGCCGGGGGCGCGGCGCCGGTGAAGCCTGGTCGCCGTCCGCGGGAGCTGTCGGCGTACAGGGTGAACTGCGACACAACGAGCAACTCGCCGCCAACGTCGGAGACGGACAGGTTCATCCTGCGTTGCTCGTCAGCGAACACTCGCAGGCCGGTGATCCTGTCGGCGAGCCGCGCGGCAGTCGTCTCGTCGTCAGATGGGCCTACTCCGAGCAGGATCATCCAGCCGCGGCCGATCCGGCCGACGAC
>JADZDV010000434.1 GCA_020850915.1 Chloroflexota bacterium
CACCCTGGAGCGGCTGATCGCCGACTGAGCGGCTGAGCCAGAGCGCCCGCTCGAACGCGATAGGCGGGGCAGCTCTGGCGAACGGCGCGGGCGCTCTGGCAAATAGACCGAGCTCCGTTGACGCGCCGTTAACCTTGCGTTACCAACCGCGCAACCCGGTGGTGGCACCGTCCCTCTGTGACGTCGCCTGGCTGCTCTCCTGGCATTTCGCGTTGAATCGGTTCATAGCCGGTCTGGGACGAGGCTCCCAGCTGCTGTCCTCAGAGCTGCGCGGCGCCGCGGCGCCGCGGGCGGAAGGAACACGCGACGCTCTCGCGTTGGCCTGGCGGGCTGGCACCCTCCGCTGGGTACTCGGGGCGTACTGCGTCCTGCTGGGCGCGTTGTTGCTGGTGGTGCCGCACCAGCTTGGCTCACAGCTTGACGTCGCGCTCGTGATTGGCCGGTCCTGGTACGGGCTCGGCCTGCTCCTGGCCGGGCTCGGCCTGCACTACGTCGGGATCGCCGCCCCGGGACGCGCGCTGACCGTCGCGGCGCACTTCGTCGCGGGGGCGCTGCTCCTCCAGCTCGCGGTCAGCCTCGGGGCTGGGGGCGTCCAGGCGGGAGCAGCCGTCTTCGCCGTCTTCGCGCTTGGCCTGCTCCTCGCCGGCTGGCTGCCACCATCTCGCGGAACCGGCGCGCCCGTCAGGGGCGACCTGTTCGTCCTGCTGATGGGGGTGGCCGTCGCGGTTGACGGTCTGGTCCTGCTCCTCCAGCCGCGCTGGACGGTCATGCCGTTCGGCACGCCGGCCCAGGCGCAATGGTGGCTCGGGCTGGCCTGTATGGCTGGCGGGCTGGCATTGTGCTGGATCCAGCTTCGACGGTCTGTGCCCTGGCCGGTCGCCGCCGCGGCTCACGTCCTGGTGGCCGTTCTCCTCATGCTCCATCTCGCGATCGTGGTGCCGGCGCCCAGTGCCTGGACGGAAGCCGCCTTCTACGGCGGCTTCGGAACGGTGCTCGGCCTGCTGCCGTGGTTCGGCCCACGCCTGGCGCGGATCGATCCGACCTCGCTGCGGACCCGGCTGGCGCTGGCCCTTTCGCTCACCGCCGCCCTGCCGCTGTTGACCGGTATGGCGCTGCACGCCGACTTCGAGCAGCGCACCCACACGGGCGCGGCGCTCAGCGAGCTGCACGGCGAGCTGAACCTCTCCTTCGTCCTGCTCGTCGTGGTGGTCGGCGGGATGGCCATCGTTGGGGCGACGGTGGCAGGCTACCTCTCCCGTCCACTGAGCGTTCTCACCCGCGCGACCGAGGCGTTCACCGCGGGGCACCAATCAGTGCTGCTGCCCCGGAGTCACATTGCCGAGGTGGCCCGCCTCGCGCGGGCGTTCGACGACATGCGCGACCGTCTGGCGGCGAGGACGGCCGAGCGCGAGCGTGCGGAAGCCGAGGTGCGCGCCCTGAACGCGGAGCTGGAGCAGCGGGTGGCTGAGCGGACAGCGCAATTGGAGGCGGCGGTCCGGGACCTGACGAACGAGATCGTCGAGCGGGAGCGGGCCAGGCAGGAGCGAATGGAGCTGCTCGCTCGCGAGCGGGCGGCTCGCGCGGAGGCTGAGAAGCTCGCCGCCGAGCGCTCCGCGATACTCGATCACATCGCAGAGGGCGTGATTATCGCCAGCCCGACTGGCGAGATTGTCTTTGTCAACGCGGCCGCTCGTCGGATCCACGGCATCAGCGAGCCGGACGCGTCGCTCGCGCGCCGGGCGGGGCCGTACCGCCTGCTGACCCCGGCTGGCGAGCCGCATCCGCCTGGCGAGCTGCCGCTGGAGCGCGCCGCACGGCGAGGCCAGACGGTGCTCGAGCACGAGATGCAGGTCCAGCGCGCGGACGGCTCTCGCGTGGTGGTGGCCGCCAACGCGGCGCCGGTCCTGGGCGATGACGGCGTTCGGCTGGGCGCCGTGCTGACGATGCGTGACGTCACCGTTCACCGTGAGGTGGAGCGCCAGAAGGACGAATTCTTCGCGAACGTCTCCCACGACCTGCGAACGCCAGTCGCGGGCATCAAGGCCTCGATTGGCGTCGTCCTGGCGAACGAGCCGCCGGGCACCCCCGAGCCGCTGCACCGAATGTTCGTCAACATCGACCTGGCGGCAGAGCGCCTCTCCCGGCTGGTCGGCGACCTGCTCGAGCTGACCAGGCTCCAGGCCAGGCGGGTCCAGCCGCGGCTGGAGGACTGCGACCTGCGCGCCCTGGCGCTGCGCTGCGTACGCTCGGTCGAGCCGCTCGCCGAGACGCGCCGCCAGCGCGTGGAGGTGACGGTGCCGGCCAGGCCGATTCTGGCAACGGCCGACCCGGGACGCCTCGAGCGGGCGCTGCTCAACCTGCTCGAGAACGCGCACAAGTACGGCTACGCCGGGGGTGTGATCCGACTCAGCCTGCTCGAAGCGCCAGGGGAAGTGTTCATCTCCGTCTCGGATGACGGGCCGGGCATTCCAGAAGCGGAGCAGGATCGGATCTTCGAGCGGTTCTACCGCCCGGAGTCCAGCACCTCGAGTCGCAACGACGGCAGCGGCCTTGGTCTGCCGATCGCCCGGGCCATGATCGAGCTGCAGCGCGGCCGGCTCTGGCTGGAGAGCGCGCCGGGCCAGGGCGCGACGTTCTGGATCGCCCTGCCCGCGTCCCCTGAAGCGGAGGCGGCGCCTTCGCGGCGGTCGGACGTGCCCCCGTCCGACTGATCAGGCCGGAAAGCAGGGCCCAGCGTCACTTGCTGTGCAGGCTCCTGACGTGGGAGGCTCGGGCTGACTGGCTGGCCAGTCGTGCTCAGTAGCTGGAGAGAGGTCTCTGTGCAGCAGCCCAGGATGCCGCTTTCTCCGCCGCGCCGCCTGGTCGGACCGAACGCCCCACCCCGCGGCCTCCGGCTGGCGGCGGCGTGAGCGCGCCGGCGGAGGAGCGGCGGACGATTCTCGCCCTGGCCCTGAGCGTCGTCTTCGCGGTCACCGGCAACTCGATGGTGGCGGTGGCACTGCCGACGGTGGGGCAGGAGTTTGACGCCGGGCCGGCCCGGCTCGCCTGGATCGCCACCGGCTTCACCGTCTCCTTCGCCATCGCGGCGGCCTGGTACGGCCGGCTGGCAGACCGCTTTGGCATCCAGGCATGCTTCACCATTGGCATTCTGATCTGGGGGTTCGGCGCCGGTGTCGCAACCATCGGCAACGCCCTGGAGACGGTCGTGGTGGGGCGCTTCATCCAGGGCTTCGGCGTGGGCGCCATCCCGACGCTCGCCAGGCTCGCCATCACCCGGCTGATTCCGCCGGACCGCGGCGGCGGGGCGGTGGGCATGGTGACGGGGGCGATCGGCGTGGGCGTCGCCGTCGGACCGATCCTCGGCGGGCTGCTCGTCTCCGCGTGGGGTTGGCGGGCGGCGTTCGGCGTGCAGATGGCGGCGGTCCTGCTGTTGCCGATCATCCGGAGCAGCGTTCCCGCCGGCGGGAGCCGCGAGCAGAAGGTTGACGTGGTCGGCGCCGCTCTGCTGGCGCTCACCGCTGGCGCCGTCATCGCCGCCCTGAGCCTGATGCGACAGATCGGGCTAGCGCACCCGCTGTTCGTCGGACTGATCGCAGCCGGGCTGCTCTGCAGCGGCGCCGTCTGGCTCTGGGCCCAGCACAACCCGCGCAGCTTCTCACCCGCGACGGTGCTGGCCAACAGCCAGCTTCGGCGGCTGTCCCTGGCCTGCGGACTCGGCCAGGCCGCGAGCTTCGGGATCATCATCCTGGTGCCGCAGGCGCTCGCCCTCGGGTCCGGCCTCGGCCCGGCCGAGGCCGGCCTGGTGCTGCTGCCCCAGGCCGCCGTGCTCGCCGTGTCGTCCCCCACCTCCGGCCGCCTCGGCGACCGTCTGGGCCACGTCCCGGTCGCCCGCTACGGCCTGGTGATCCTCGGTTGCACGATCCTGGCGATCTCGACAATCGGCCCGGGCGATGCGCCGCTCCAGGTCGCCGCGCTGCTGGCGGTCAGCGGGATCGGCGCGGCGACCTTCAACGTGACGCTCTCCTCGGCGGCCGTCCAGACGGTGCCGCTGCGCCAGGCGGGGCCCGCCGTGGGGATCTTCAACCTGACGTTCTTCGCCGGCGGCGCGGTCGGGGTGGCGGTCGGCAGCGCCCTGGCCGAGCTCCCGTTCCGCCTGAACCCGCTCTACCAGGGCGAGACGGTCGGCTTCAGCAGCGCCCTGGCCGCCATCGCCCTGGCGCCCCTGCTCGGCGCCGTGATCCTGCCCTGGCGCGCGTCCCGGGTGGCGAGGCTGATTACTCGAACATGATCACCGAGCGGAGCGTCTCGCCGCGCTCCATCGCCCCGAAGGCGTCCTGGACCTCCTCCAGGCTAACCTCGCGGGTGACCAGCTCGTCCAGCTTCAGCTCGCCCTGGAGGTACCAGCTTGCCAGGAGCGGGAAGTCGCGGGTCGGCAGGCAGTCGCCGTACCAGCTCACCCGCAGTGAGCCGCCCATGCCGAAAAACTGCTGGGCCGGGTAGGTCAGGACCGCCTCGCCGCCGGGGACGCCGATCAGGGTGGCGACGCCGGCCAGATCGCGCGAGTCCAGCGCCTGGGCCAGGACGGCCGGGTGGCCGACCGCCTCGAAGACGTAGTCCACCCCGAAACCGCCAGTGAGGTCCTTGATCGCCTGGACGGCGTTCGCCCGGCTGGCGTCCACCACGTCCGTCGCGCCGAACTCCTTCGCCCAGGCGAGCTTGTTCTCCGCCAGGTCCACGGCGATGATCCGGCCGGCCCGCGCCAGCCGGGCGCCCTGGATGACGCTCGTCCCGACCGCCCCCGAGCCGAAGACGGCCACCGTGCTGCCGCGCCGCACCTCGGCCGTGTAGAGGGCGGCGCCCACGCCGGTCATGACGCCGCAGCCGATCAGACAGGCCTGGGCCGGCGGGACCTCCCGTGGGATCGGCACCGCCTGACCGGCGGCCACCACGGTGTGGGTGGCGAAGGTGCCGAGGCCCATGACCGTGGGGATGACCTCACCGCCTGTGGTGTGCTGGCGCGGCTGGGCGTTCAGGCTGGCGGCGCAGAGATGCGGCTTACCGATCAGGCAAAAGCGGCACTGGCCGCAGGGCGCTCGCCAGGCCAGCACGCAGTAGTCGCCCACGGCCGGCCGGGTGACGCCCGGACCAACCGCCTCCACGATGCCGGCGCCCTCGTGGCCGAGCAGGACCGGTAGCTCGCCGATGTGGCCGGTCTGGAAGTGCAGGTCCGTGTGGCAGACGCCGCTCGCCAGCACCCTGACCAGCACTTCACCGGGCCCCGGCGGGTCGAGTCGGATCTCTTCGAGCTGCGCCGGCTGGCCGGCCGTGCGCGCCACAACCGCCTGTGCCGTGATGGCCGTTGCCGCCATCGTTCCCTCCGTTCGATGAGGCGGAGCCGCCTCAGTCTCAGGAGGCATTCTCGCACAGCGCCGCCGACCAGCGACCGGGGCGGCGGCGGTCAGACCAGCGGGTTGGTCGGGTCCATGTCCAATGGGAGCTGGTGGCAGCGTGCCCGCGGGCCGGACGGCAGGTCGAGTATGTCTCAGCAGAGCGGACGGAGCCCGGGCTAGCGCCGCAGGGTCGCGGCCAGGCGTTTCGGGTGAAGCAGCAGGTCCAGCGCGTCCAGGATGCTGCCTGCGAGAACGTCGGCGGCCTGCACGGCGGCCACGGCGAGCCCTTCGGCCCCGAGCACGGCGATCCCAACGGCGGCCTCCCGCAGCATAGCCACGTCGTTAGCGCCGTTGCCGATCGCCACCACCCGACTGGACACGATGTTTCGCACGAAGACCGCTTTCTGCTCTGCTTCTGGCTCCCCAGTATGCAGTCTGGTGTCCGCCACGCCGAGGCGCTCCGCGATGCTCTTGAGCCGGCCGAACGTGTCCGCCGACAGAAGGTGCACGTCCACGTGCCGTCGCAACGCCTTGACCCGCTCTTCAACCCCGTCGACGAGGTCGCCGTCGCGGGAGAGCGTGCCGTTCAGGTCGAGGACGAGCGACCCCAGCCGGAGCCGCTGCCAGCCCGGCACGTCGATCTCGATCATCGATGTCCGCCCTCCTGTCTGCTACCAAGACAATCTATCACTGGAAAAGAGCCCTCAGCGTCCGGGCCAGCTCAGTGCGCGAATACTACCAGGCTGAAGAGACCGCCGAGCAGTAGCGTGGCCAGGAGGAAGAAGACCCAGGCCACGCCCGCCGATTCGAAGGAACGGGTTACTACCACGTGCCGCGGCACGTGGTGCTTGCTCCACTCCTCGAACGTGATGAGGAACGCC
>JADZDV010000435.1 GCA_020850915.1 Chloroflexota bacterium
CGGCTGTGCCAGAGACACCCGCCGCGACACCGGCGCCAGCGGCGACCGCTCCGCCCGCGGCCCCGGTGGCCCCCACAACCGCGCCCTCGGAGGTGCCGCCAACCAGTCCGCCGGCCGGGCCGACGCCACCGAAGCCGTCCGGCCCTACGCCCACAAAGCAGTCGGTTCCCCTGGACGACGACCGCTCGCCGCCAGTTCCTCCGCCTGGGGGCGGCGCCAGCGAGAACTGACCGCTGGCGTCGTAGCGATCGCGGCAGCGCGCCGAGACCCGGTCGACGCGGACCGCCGCCGCTCTGAGATGAGCCCCGGTCATAGCTCCCATCTCCCTGCCCTCGGGAAGGGTTGGGGAGCCAGCCACGTCAGTCCGCCGCCGTTGCCGCGATCGGACCGCGGCTGCCAACGCCCGCACTCGGCTCAGACGGCTTTTCGCGATCCGGTGGAGACGATGGGAACAGTTCGTGAGGCGGCAACCGATGCCCATGGCAGGCTCGGACGGACTTCCCGTAAGGGCAGGGAGCGGAGATGATGACCGTCTCTCGTTGTGGCTGATCGGAGCCGAATCGATCAGCTCACCAGGCTCTCGACGGAAGCCGTCTCAGGGGGGAGTCTCACGGTGAACGTCGTCCTGCCAGACGCGCTCTGCGCCTCGATCTGGCCACCGTGCGCGGCGACGATCTCCCGGGTGATGTAGAGCCCTAACCCCAGTCCCTCCGCTGAGACTTCGCGGGCGCCGTCATGGCGGAAGTAGAGCTGGAACAGATGGGGCATGAACTCCGTGGGGATGCCGATCCCGGAGTCCGTGACGGACAGGACCGCCCAGTCCCCCTCCTGTCGGAGGGCAACTTCGATCTCGCCGCCATCCGGACTGTAGCGCACGGCGTTCTCGAGCAAGTTGTCCAGCACCTGTTCGAGATACCCCCGGTCCCAGGACCCGACGAGCTGTTCCTCCGCGGTCTCCAGGTGGACCCGGTGGTTGGCAGCGCGGCGCTGCCATTCAGTTGTGCGTCCGCGGGCCAGCCTCACCAGGTCGACCGCGTCCTTCTGGAGCTGGAGGCGCCCCATTCTGGCTCGGGTCACGTCCAGCAGCCGGTTGATGCGCGTCACGAGCTTGTTGGACTGGTCGTCAATGGCCGCCAGCCGGCCGTCGATCGCGGCTAGCGCTGGCTGGCGCGCAGCCTGGCGACGTAGGAGCTGGGCCGCGCCTTTGATCCCAGCCACCGGGCTCCTCAGCTCGTGCACCGCGACCGAGAGAAACTCCTCCTTGAGCCGGTCCGCCTCGATCAACGCGTGCTGCTGCGCCTTGAGCTCTTCATTCTGCGTCTGGATCTCCTCGTTCTGCGCCTGGATCTCCTCCGTCTGGGTCTGCAGCTCTTCCGTCTGGGCCTGCAGCGCCTCGTTCTGCGCCTGGATCTCTTCCGCCTGGACCAGGATCCGTTCCGCCTGAGCTTGCAGGTCTGTGTTCTTCTCCTCCAGCTCTACTGCCAACCGGGTGACCTGCCGGTGTACCAGGGCATGGCGCAGACTGATCCCCACCTGCGGCGCCACCGACTCAGCGAAGGCGAGCGCGTCTGAGGGCAGCTCGCGCACGCTTGCTAGCAGGAGCACGCCGACGACCTCCTCGCCGAGCAGCATCGGCAGCGCCGCCGCGCCGCGGGCCGGCACCTGTTCAAAACCGAGGTGGAGGCGATACGGAGCATCGCTCGGGAGCTCCCGGACCACCACCGGCCGGCGGCGCGCCAGCGCCTGACCGGGGAGCCCCACGCCCGCGCCCAACGGGCCAAGTGTACCGGACATGCCGGCCGCGACCAGCGGGATCAGGCTAGCCGCCAACCGATCGTGCACGTAGACGGCACCCAGCTCGCAGCCCGTGTGGCTCAGCACCTCATCCAGCGCGCCACTGACGAGTGGCTCGACCTCGAGCGTTGACGCCAGGACAGCGCTCAACCTTCCCTGGGCAGTCAACCGCTGTTCTCGCTGGAGCAACTGAGCGGCCATCCGACGAAACGTCTGCGCCAGGTCTCGCAGCTCGTCACGATGGCGGGAACCGTCTTCGAGCGACCGGGAGGGGATGTCTTCTGCCAGCGCCAGCGCCGGACGGTGGTCGCCAGCGCCGAGCGCTCTCGCCGCGACGGCAAGCTGCCGCGCTGGCACGCGCACCGCCTGGGTGGCAACGAGGCCGGCAATCAACGCCACCAGCGAGACCAGCACGCCGACCAGGAGCTGGGACCAGAGCGTCAGATCCCGCGCGCGCTCGATGTCCGTGCGAGCGGTGACCTGCATCGCCTGCTGCACAGCAATCAGGGCATCCGCCCGACCGGCAATCTCCTCTCGGAGCGAGTCTATCGCCCGTTCCGCGTCCGCCAGGGCCGCATCGCCAGCCGCGGACCGCACCCGGTTGAGGAAGGTCTCGGAAGCTCCCCGGTACCGGTTGGCGAGCGGGCGAAGCTCGGCCACGAGCGCCCGCTCGTCCGGGCTCTCAGCCTGACGCTCGAGCTCGGCCAGCGCCACGAAGCCGCGTCGGCTCGCCTCCTGGTAGTCTTGCTCGGCGTTCGGTTCATCGGTGATGGCGAGGGACCGGAGAGCAATCGCCTGGTTCAGGTAGGCGAGCTCGAAGTCCCGGCTGAGACTTTCTCGCGGATTGAGCACCTTGACCAGGTGATCGGTGATCGCCTCGCTCCGACGCGCCTGGAGGATGGAGAAGCCGGTCTGTCCCAGCAGGAGCAGGACGATCAGGCCAAAGCCAAGCCCCAGCCGCTGCCCTACGCTGAGCTCTGGCGGCCGCGGCATCGCTAGCTCGCCCGCTCAGAGCGCAGGCGATACAGGCGCGACGAGCGATCCACCAGATCGAAGCGGCCCGCGACAGACCGGCTGAGCACCTCCGCCTCTCCCAGGCAGAGATACCCGCCGGGCGCCAGGCTCGCCGCCAGCAACCGCTGCACCCGCTCCTGCGCAGCCAGGGTCAGGTAGATCAGCACGTTGCGGCAACAGACCAGGTGGAAGGGCACGAAAGCTGGTGGCGCCTCCGCGAGGAGCAGATCGTGGCGCGAGAACCGCACGCGTGGGACCCGGTCTGCGCGGACTCTGTAGCGCGCTCCCACCCGTCCAGGCTCGCGGACGAAGTAGCGCTCTGTCAGCGCCGGCGAGAGCTCCAGCAGCGCATCCGACCGGTACGTCCCGTCGACCGCGGCGGCCAGCACCTGTTCGTCTACGTCGGTTGCCTCCACACGCGCAGCCAGCCGATCGGGCGGGGGAAGATTCTCGGCCAGGAGGATGGCCAGGCCATACGCCTCCTCGCCGCTGCTGCAGCCGGCGCTCCAGCAGCGCAGCGGCTGGCCCTGAAAGCGGCGTTGCAGGTCCGGCAGCACGACGCGCCGGAGCGCTTCGAAAACGGACGCGTTCCTGAAGAAGCGGCTGACCTTCACCCGAACGTAGCTCAGCAGCCGGCCTGCCTCCTCCGCGTCGGCCTGGAGGCGCTCCAGGTAGTCGCCGTACCGTTGCGTCTGCATCTGCCGCATCCGACCCTGGAGACGGCGCTGAACCGTGCTGGCGCGATAGGCGCCAAGGTCAACTCCGGTCTGGGCCTGGACGGTCATCAGCACGTCGGCAAGCGCCGCTCCTGCCGAGAGGTCCTCTCGTGCGTCTGAGACAGCGCTCGCCAGGCTCAAAGGGGACAGCCACCTCGGTCAAGCTCTCCGGACTCTAGCACGGGCGTGGTCGATGCGCAACGGGCAGCCGGCCCGTCCAGGGTCAGGCTCGGCGCTGGGGCCGCGCCGGCCCGGGCGCCCCATCGCCACCGGGCGCCCGGGCGTCGGCCAGCACCGCGAGCAGCAAGTCCAGGTCGAACGGCTTGGGCACGAAACCGTCTGCCCGCAGAGCCGTCGCCTGGCGCTCGCCCGACGCTCCGGCGGACAGCACGACCACCGAGACGGCGCTCCGCACGCCCCGCCGTTCGAGCTCGCGGACAAATCCTGCCCCATCCATGCGCGGCATCATCAGGTCGAGCAGGATGAGCGCGGGTGGCGAGCCTTCGAGCTGCTCGAGCGCTTCCCGGCCATCCCGAGCAACCCGAACGTCATACCCCTCGTCCTGCAAGGTCAGTCTGAGCACATCCCGGATCATGTCGTCGTCGTCGACAACCAGCACGCGTTGGCTCATCAACCACCTCGTGTGTGCCCCGCCGCGGACAGATGGGGACAACCTGAGGATAACCTGAGGGAAAACTGTACCAGGACAGCAAGGGCTGTTCCAAGCGCATCACCGCGTTGAGAGCAAACTGTGTCGGGCCAACCGCGCTACTATCCCTTCATCGACGCCCTTCACATCTACAAGGAGGCGAGACGATGGCTCGAGAGATTCTCTGCGCATACGGGGTGGACGTTGACGCGGTGGCAGGCTGGCTCGGCTCCTATGGGGGCCAGGACTCGCCGAACGACATTAGCCGGGGCATCTTCTCCGCTGAGGTCGGCGTTCCCCGCCTGTTGACGCTCTTCGAGCGGTACGGTCTCAGGACAACGTTCTTCGTCCCTGGCCACACTCTGGAGAGCTTTCCGGACCAGATGAAAATGGTCGCCGACGCGGGCCACGAGCTGGCGCTCCACGGCTACTCGCACGAAAACCCGATTGCGATGAGCCCGGAGCAGGAAGAGGCGGTCCTGACCCACTCCCTGGAGGTCATGCAGCGCCTGACCGGCCGTCGTCCGCGGGGGTACGTGGCACCGTGGTGGGAGGTCGGCCCGAACACCGTGGCGCTGCTGCTGAAGAACGGCATCCGCTACGACCACAGCATGATGCACGACGACTTCCACCCCTACTATCTGCGCGTGGGGGACTCCTGGACGAACATCGACTACAGTCAGCCGGCCGAGCGCTGGATGAAGCCGATGGTGCGGGGCCAGGAGACGGGGCTGATCGAGATCCCGGCGAGCTGGTACCTGGACGACCTGCCGCCGATGATGTTCATCAAGGCCTCGCCGAACAGCCACGGCTTCGTCAACCCGCGGGACATCGAGCAGCTCTGGCGCGACCAGTTCGACTGGGTCTACCGGGAGTACGAGTACGCCATCTTCCCGATGACGATCCACCCCGACGTGAGCGGCCGGCCGCAGGTCCTGCTCATGCACGAGCGCCTGATCGCCCACATCCAGAGCCATCCGGGCGTACGCTTCCGCACCTTCGAGGAGCTGGCGGAGGACTTCGCCCGCCGCCAGCCACGTAAGGCGACCACGGAGGGGTGAGGAGCGAACGCGCTCCAGATCTCGCCGAAGTTGCTGAACTGAGCGATGGGTGGTCGGCTGGAAGAAGAGGGAGGCGTTCGATCGGCAGAACCAAACGGCAGGATCAAAGCCTGCCCGGAGCGATGGCTTCACGCTGGTGAGCATGTTTCTGCCAGGCTGGTTGCCGCGGCGAGCACCGAGGGAGGGTTGCGAAGCGTCCAGCCGGGCCGTTCCGCGGGGGGGAGAGCTGGCTGTGATGTGTTCGCTTCGGCTGAGTGCCAGCCAGAGAATGACCTCGATCCTGACGGCCCTGTTGTTTATCGCGGCATGCGCACCCTCCGCTCCGAGCCCAGCAGCGGCGCCAACCAAGCCGGCTCAGAGCGGGCCTGCCGCGACCACTGCACCCACTGCTAGTGCCGCCGGCTCGTCAGCCACCGCCAAGCCGACCGCCGCCGCGGCGACGGCTGCTAAACCCTCCGGCGCCTCGGAGCAGGAGCGAGTCGCCCAGCTCGTCGAAGGCGCGAAGAAGGAAGGCCAGGTGACCTGGCTGGGCGTGGCGCTCGAGGAATCTGGCGCCGTGGCCGCCATGGAGTCCGGCTTCAAGAAGAAATACGGCCTGCCGGACGGCTTCAAGCTCAACGCCACCCGCAAGAACACCGGCGAGATCCTGACGACCGTCGACAACGAGATCAAGGCCGGCAACGTCACCGTTGATATCGCCAACGTTCCAAGCTTCCCCTGGTGGGACGCCAAGATCAAAGCAGGCTCGGTCATGGCGTATGACTCGCCAGAGTACGCGTATTACAACGCCGGCGAGAAGCTCGACATCAACGAGCGGCCGTATTTCGTATCGGACGCGTACACGTTCGTCCCGGTCTGGAACACAAGGAAGCTACCTGATGTCCAGATCAGATCCTGGAACGACATCTTCAAGTACGACCTGAAGGGCAAGGTCGCGATCGTCGCGGGTAATACCGGGACGTCCTACCAGCCGGTGGTGCTGGGCCTGAACCAGGTCGTAGGCAAAGAGTTCTGGAACAAGCTGGGGGATTTCTCCCCGAAGGTGTTCGACTCGGGGGCCGCGAGGATGGATGCCACCGTCTCTGGCGAGTATCCGATGAACTTCTCGGGCAGTCCGCACGACGTCTGGGCAGCCCGCAAGTACAAGAACGTCGACTGGCTGAAGGTGGCCTATCCTGACGAGGGCATCGTCCTGGTGCCCCTGTCGACCGGCATCCTCGCCAAGGCTCCACACCCAAACGCGGCCAAGCTGTTCATAGACTATTTCCACAGCAAGGAAGGCCAGGATCTCTGGATGGAGGCCGAGGGGTTCACCTCCGGACGAGACGGCGTCAAGAACCCCGCCCCGGATATCGTGAAGACCATGCCAGAAATGAAGCTCATTCCTATCAAATACAAGAGCATTTCAAACGACGATATCAAGGAGCCACGCGCGCAGTTTGCCAAGATGGTGTTGAAGGAGTGATCGCTCCCCGCGCAGCCGGCAAGCGAGGCACAGACAGATGACCCTCGACATCAGGACGATGGGGCGGATCGGTACGCAGCGGCTGTCGCTCCGCCGAGGCACCGCCACAGCGGAAACGTGGATCATGCTGGCGTCCGTCGTCGTGCTGATCGGGTTCATCGTCTTCCCGCTGCTGCGCATGCTGCTCATCGGCTTCCTCGAACAGGCCAGCGGGGCGCTGTCGCTCGTCAACTTCCAGACGATCCTCGCCAGCTCGCGGGCGCTGGACGCGCCGCGGTCGACCGCGATCCTCGCCGTGTCCCCGACGCTGGTAGCTTCCCTCCTGGGAGTGAGCCTGGCCTGGATCACCGCGCGCACCGATACCGTCTTTCGTAACCAGTTCGAGCTACTGAACACTACACCGTTCTTCCTCTCCAGCTTTGTCGGAGCGATCGCCTGGCGGTTTCTGCTGTCGCCGAACATCGGCCTCGTGAACACGTTCGTCGAGCACGTGCTGAAGCTGGACTTCAAACTCAGCAGCTACGGCATGGCGGGGATGATCTGGGTCGTGGCGCTGTTCAACACGCCCTACATCTATCTCTTCGCCATCGCGTCGCTGTGCAAGATGGACCCCGCGCTGGAGGAGGCGGCCAGGGTCGTTGGGCTGAACCCGCTCCAGACGGCGCTGCGAATCACCTTGCCGCTGTCAACCCCGGCCATCCTGAGCGGCGCGCTCTTCGCGTTCATCCTGGCGTGCGGCATGCTGGAGGTCCCTCTGGCGCTCGGTCTGCCAGAGGGCGTCTACACGCTTTCCATGGAGATCTGGAAGGCGGTCACGGACTATCCCCCGAACCTGAACGTCGGAGCGGCCGTCGGCTTGATCGTGATGGCGATGACGATCATCGGTATCTACGTCAACCGAAGGATCATCGCCCCGCGATCGTATGTGACCGTGACCGGCAAGGGCTGGCGTCCCAACGTGGTCAAGCTGGGACGCTGGCGCTATGCCACCCTGGCCTTCAACCTGCTGTACATCCTGCTCACCATCGTCCTGCCGCTGGGCGTGCTCCTGATCGTGTCGTTCTCGTGGGTCTGGTCCGGCGAGATCGACCTGAGCCAGTTGACGCTCAAGAACTATCAGACGGTGTTCCAGACGCCCGAGACGTCGCGGGGGATCCGGAACAGCCTGTTCCTGGCGGTCGCGGCGGCCAACGCAGGCACGCTGCTCGCGGCAATTCTCTCCTACATCATTCATCGCACCCGTTGCAGAGGACGAGCGCTGCTCGACTTCGTCGCAACCCTACCGATCGCTGTCCCTGGCGTTGCGCTGGGCATGGCGTTGCTCTCGGTCTGGATCGCCACACCGCTGTACCAGAGCCTCGGCATCCTGTTCCTCGCGTATGTCACCCGCTGGCTCCCCGTCTGCCAGAAGAACATCGCATCCGTGCTGATGGCGGTGAGCCCGGAGCTTGACGAATCGGCGCGCGTGAGCGGAGGCTCATGGCTGTTTGTGATGCGGCGCATCATGCTCCCGCTCCTCAAGCCCGGCCTGGTGGCCTCCTGGCTGATGCTGTTCGTCATTTCGATCCGCGAGATGTCAGCCTCGCTGCTGCTGTATACGACGGGTACCGAGACCATGTCGGTCGCGCTCTGGCTGATGATCCGTAAGGACATGCCGACCGTCGCGGCCTTCGCCATGGTGCAGACGCTCATTCTGCTGGTCTCGAGCTGGTTGTTCACACGAGTCGCCGGACGAGAAATGACCGTGTGAGTGGCAGAGCCCAGCGGCTCTCAGTCTCGTGTGATAATGAAGCGAGATCCCGTGCGAGCAGTATCCATGATGGGCCGAGTTAGACGCATCGACATTTCAGCCACCCCCGAGCTGCGCCGAGTCGTAGAAGAGGTCAGGCAGAGCCGGGTGCCCCGCGTGCTCGAGTGCGATGGTGAGGAGCTTGCGGCAGTGATCCCGCTCACCGCCAGTACTGCCGCGGGCCGAAGACGCCAGCTTCTCGAGGCGCAAATCTGGGCCGACGTCGGCATCAAGGATCCGGATGCCATCTGGGAGTCCTATGATCCGGCAGCCGTCGCCGCGGCAGCAGAGCAGGCGCTCGGAGCGTTCGAC
>JADZDV010000623.1 GCA_020850915.1 Chloroflexota bacterium
CGTACTGACAAATTCGACTGATGTGCTAGGCTTCGCAAAATCAAGGTAAGACATGGTAATCCTTCTAGTCGATGATAATCAGACAGTTCGTCAATATATTAAGACAATTATCAATTCAGTTGGGCCACAGGCTGAAATAGTCGAAGCGGATAGCACAACTGCTAAGAATCATATTGATCATCCAGATCTACATCTTATCGTGATAGATATGGATATGCGCATGATGCCAAATAGAATGAGCGCAACAGAACTCATCAGATATATAAAGCAGCATCGTCCAGATATTGAGATTATTGCCCTTTCCGATTACGCAACGACGATTGGCCTCAGAACAGTTTTATTGGCAGGTGCAAAACATCTGTTTGATAAATCGCTTGAGACTGATAAATTTATCGAAACCCTGCATCATTTACTAGACATTTCCTAAATGCCATGCATCAGGTTGTTGCAACACTCAGCGGAATTTTAACCATGACCTGTGTGCCACTGCGCGAGTCTGTTCGAATCTGCAGACTGCCACCCACACTCCAAGTCCGCTCTTGCATCCCAATAAGGCCAAAGTGATCGTTTTCAGCAAGTTCGGTAATGCTCGCAGGCATTACAAAGCCGACCCCATCGTCAACAATCTCCATCTCAACTGCCGCACAATTGAAATTGAGATTGAGTATGGCATGGCTGGCATGGGCATGCTTGCGGATATTCGCGAGTGATTCCTGCGCGATACGATACAGTGCCAATTCTTCATTCGCGCCGACCTGTTTGACCTGACCTTGCACGTGAAACTGAACATGACTCGGAGCGCCTAGCGCACTCTGCACCTCTTTAGAAAGCCCTTCAAGCGCTGGCACCAATCCTAGATCCTCAAGAGCTGGGGGACGCAGGTCGCGACTGATTCGCCGCACACCGCGCAATGTCTCAGAAAGTAGCAGCCGCAGATTCGATAGCTCCCCTTGTCGTTGCACGTTTGGCTCTGTCGCTTGATAGATTTCAAGCTGGCGGGAGAGTGCAATGAGATTTTGCGTCGTTTCATCGTGGAGTTCACGC
>JADZDV010000436.1 GCA_020850915.1 Chloroflexota bacterium
AGATGGGCGCCAACCATCATGAGCTGGGCGATCTCCAGCGGGTCGGCGTTGCCGTACGGCGTAAACGCGTTGCAGACGTTGTTGGAGGCGATCGCCACGTTCACACCGGCCCGGAGGAGCAGTTTCGCCGGTGTCAGCCCACGCCGGACCCGCGTGGCGTCGCCCCGGCCGCCCATGTGCAGATCCGTGGCGGGCAGGCTGACGACGTGCAGCCGCGCCTCGGCCATCTGCTCAGCGATCCGTTTCGCCTTGTCCAGCGGCAGCGAGCCGAGCGCCGTGACGTGGCCCAGCACGACCCGCCCCTGCATCCCTTCGGCGATCGTCCGCTCGGCGACGTATGGGCTCACGATGGGCTGACTGGCGTCGTCGGCGAAGTCGATGTGGAAGTCCGCTGGCACCCCGAACCGGCGGGCCATGGCAAACACGGCGTCCACGTGCGCCGCCGGGTCGGGATCGACGTACGGGCAGCCTCCGATGACATCCGCGCCCATGCGAAGCCCCTCGCTCAGCAACTCGAGCGTCCCGGGCTGGCAGAATATGCCGTCCTGGGGGAACGCCACCACCTGGAGCTGGATGCGCTCCCGCCAGCGTTCGCGCAGCTCCAGCATCGCTTCCAGACTGGTGAGCCGCAGGACCGGGTCGATCTCGGCGTGGACCCGCGCGTACAGCGTGCCGTGGCCGAGCGCCAGTCGGAGCACGTGCTCGGCCCGCTGCAGGATGTCCTCGCGAGTGAACTGCCGTTTCAGCGCGGCGGTGGCGACGATTGCCGCCTGGAGGCTGCCGATGCTGGGCGGCAGGCGATCGAGCAGGAACGCCTTGTCCAGGTGGAGGTGCGGCTCGACGAAGCCGGGCGCGATGAGCCCGCGCTCCAGACGAACCTGGCGCGTGTCGGGCGGCGTATCAGCGCTGAGGGAGGCGATCCGTCCATCGCGGACCAGCACACCGCGCCCCCCCGGCGCGTCGTAGACCGAGGAACCCTGGACTGAAAGCGACATCACGACCTGGAAAGCATCGCCGGCGCGCGACCTCCCTGTCAACCGGCCCTCGCCAGTTCTCGAATGTAGTCTGGTCGCATGGGCACGACATCCCGGACACGCAGCGTTGCGCAACGCTCATCGGCTCGCTCCCGGGCCGGTCCCACCCGGCCGCGGCGGGCCACCAGGGCCGCGACCCCGTATCGATCGGCGAAACTCAGCGCGACCCGCCAGCCACAGCCGATCCGGGAGGCTCCAGTCTGCCGGGACCGCCGGATGGCCGGCCGCGGCCGCGCGGCGGGAGCGGGAGCGAACGTGGCAGCCGGCATTTCACGTGACGCCGCTCGCGGCTGCCCTGTCCCACATGGGGGCTGGTCAGCCTCCTGACATCCCTCCAACACGTTTTCCCGCATGCACGTCGCTACAGGCCGCGGTATCCTTGGTCGCGGCCTGCCCTGACGATCCTCCACCTCGAGCGGCCGCCGGAAGGAGCCGACCGATGAAGCTCGCGACGTTCACCGAGGGCGGGGTGACGCGAATCGGTGTTGTTGACGGCGAGGCCGTGGTCGATCTCGCGGCCATCGCCCCGGAGCTGCCCCGGGAGATGGTGGGGTTCCTCCGCCTCGGTTCGAGCGCGCTCGAAGCGGCCCGCGCGGCGTCCAGTCAGCCTGGACATCGCCTGCTCCTGGCCGACGTACGGCTGGAGGCGCCCGTACGCCCCGCCAAGTACCTCGCCATCGGCCTGAACTACGCCGACCACATCGCCGAGACCGGCCGCGACAAGCCAGCCGTCCCCAGCTTCTTCAACAAGCAGACGACGAGCGTGATCGGACCAGCCGATGCCATCTGGATGCCCCATGTCTCGGAGCAGCTCGACTACGAAGGCGAACTGGCGTTCGTGATCGGTCGTCGCTGCCGCTACGTGCCGAAAGCGCGAGCCAGCGAGGTCATCGCCGGCTACCTGATCGGCAACGACGTCAGTGTACGCGACTTCCAGCGCCGAACGCCGACCGTCACGCTTGGCAAGTCGTTCGACACGCACGGCCCGCTCGGCCCGTGGATCGTCACACCGGACGAGGTGGGCGATCCGCATGTCCTGGAGTTGCGCACCTGGGTCAACGGCGAGCTACGCCAGCACTCCAACACGAAGCAGCTCATCACGGACTGCTTCGAGATGGTGGAGATGCTCTCCACCGTCTGTACGCTGGAGCCCGGCGACGTGGTGGCGACCGGCACGCCCAGCGGCGTGGCGCTCGGCATGCAGCCGCCGAAGTGGCTCAAGATCGGCGACGTGGTGCGCATAGAGATCGAGCACGTCGGAGTCCTGGAGAACCGGGTCGTCGCGGAGCCGCCAGGCATAGCCCGCGTCGAGTGATCGAACGTTGCCGCGTCGGCGAATGGAGAGGGGGAAGCCGGCGCGGCTCCCAGCACACCGTGGCGCGCCTGTGTCACCTCACGGTATCAGGACGACCTTGCCGTAGACGGCCCGCTCCTCGAGCAGTCGCTGCGCTTCACCGGCCTGGGAAAGCGGCAGCTCGCGGCCAACGATCACCTTCGCCTGGCCGCTCGCAAGCATCGGGATCACGTGCTCCCGGAAGCCGGGCACGCTGCGGATGAACTCCGACTCGTCCACTGTCGCGAAGGCGTGGATCTCTACCTGGTCGCGCATGAGCGCGCGGATGTTCACCTCGCCGTACGTGCCGCTCGGGGCGCCGTAGAGCACCAGCCGGCCGCGGGGCGCCAGGACCGCGAGGTTGCCGGCGAACGTTGCCTCGCCCACGCCGTCCAGGACGACGTCCGCACCCTTGCCCCCGGTCAGCTCCCGAACTTGATCTGGCCAGCTCGGGTCGCTGTAGTTGACCGTCACCTCCGCGCCCAGGTCGCGGACCCGGTCGAGCTTCTCGTCGCTCGTCGCCGTGGCGATCACCCGTGCGCCGCGCAGATGGGCAAGCTGCACGGCGGCCGTGCCGACGCCGCCGCCGGCCGATTGGACGAGCACCGTCTCGCCCGGTCTCACGTGGGCGCGTGTCTCGATGGCGTGCCAGGCGGTGATGAACGTCACCGTGGCGCCGCCCGCTTCGGCGTCCGTCATGTTCGGGGGCACCGGCTGGAGGCGGTCCGGATCGACGGCGGCCAACTCGGCATAGCCGCGCGCGCAGCCCGGCGGCGTGCGGCCAAAGAGCCGCTGACCAGCTTTGTACGGACCGTCGCACGGGTCGACGACCTCACAGCACAGCTCGAGGCCCGGGATCCAGGGCGGATCGCCATCCCAACCGGTCCGGCGGTGAATGGTATCCCCCCAGTTGATGCCGGCGGCCTTGACCCGGACGAGAATCTCGCCAGATCCCGGCACCGGGTCCGGCGCGTCCTCGTAACGTAGCTCCTCGAAACTACCGGTCTGATGCTGACGAACTGCCTTCATTGCGCGCCTCCTGAGGAGAGAGTACAGCTATCGGAACAGCCAGGGGATCTGGCTCAGCTCGAACCAGGAGATGCCATACAGAGCAATGAAGAGCATCAGGAAGACGAAGGCGAGGACCAGTGTGCCTGGGACCTCGAATCCGTGCGGGTGCGTCGTGGCGGTGGTCTCCTCCGAGCCGCCCGACATGGCTGGCAGGGCCTGGAACGCGTCCGGCGCCACGAGGCCCAGCGCTGGCGTAGAGGTGCGGCGCCCGAGGAAGACCGTGCCCACGATGGCCAGGACGTACATCGCCCCCCCTACGACGGCGACGATCGCCCCGATACCTAGCAGAGCGAGGAAGAGACCAACCTCCGGGCTTTGCAGCAGGTTGACCTGGAGCGGTCCGGCGGTGCTGAAGGAGATATCCCACTGTCTGCGGGGTAGACCCCAGTGGCCTGCGAGCCCCATGCCGATGCCGAAGATCAGCATGCCGAGACCGTAGAGGTACGGCTGGATCCTGGCCCAGCTCGTCAGCACGAGCTGTCGCTGGAAGATCAGCGGCACCAGGTAGTAGGAGATGCCCATGAACGCCGTGGTCGTACCGGCGACGACCGTCATGTGGAAGTGCGCGGGCACGATCAGGGTGTTGTGCGCCATCAGGTTGATCTGTGGAGCACCCATGATCACGCCACTAATGCCGCCGAGCACGCCGAACATGAACAGGCTCACCGCGAGCGCCCCAAACCCCGGCTCGCGCCAGGGCGCTCGTTTCAGCCAGCCGAACAGGCTCTTTCTGTGTCCCTGCCGCCGTAACGCCAGCTCCACGGACGCTGGGATGCTGAAGGCGTGAATGAGGCTACCGGCTACCGCCGCGTACATCATGTAGCTCGTGTTGATGTCCCGCACCGAGGTGCCAATGCCGGGGTCCGCCAGGATGTGATGGATTGAGCCAAGCTGAATGAACAGCACGTACAGCACGATCGCCAGGCGGCTGAACGCCTCGTTGAGGGGCTTCGCGCCGACGATCAGACTCGCCATGCCATACCAGACGGCGATCATCGCGGCGAGGTTGACCTGCTGGGCGCCGTGACCCAGTCCCCAGTACAGCAGGCGATAGACGGCCGGATCGGGGGCGGGCAGCAGGTCAAGGCTCCAGAGAAACGTTGGGATCAGCGCAGCGGCGCCGCATGCCAGCGACCACAGCGCCAGGATCGCTGCTGCCAGCAGGGCGAACGTAAAGAGCGGAAGCGTGCCCACGTCGCCACGCCGCCGGGCGGCGACGATGTTGACGAAGAAATGGACGACGGCCAGGATGGCGCCGACGGCGAAGACCAGGACCGCGCCGTAGTAGATCGGCACGGCCCGCAAGGGCGGATAGCTGGTGAACATGACCGTGGCCTGGCCGGTCAGCATCTGGGCGATGGAGACCACGGCGCCGGCCAGCATCATCGTGTAGGCGACCCAACCCAGGCCCGGTACGACCATCCGCGCGCTGAGGAGGACCGTGCTCCCGAAGATGAGCCCGGCCATCTCGAAGAACAGGATCCAGAAGATCAGCATAATCATGCCGTGAGCGGACAGGTACTCGTAGAACTCCGGCATCGGCAGGAGGTGGACAACCTGCCAGCGCGTCAGGGCGACGAGCAATGCCAGGATGCCGCCGACGGCCAGGAACACGACGGCGGTCACGGCATGGGCCATGATCTGTCGCTCGGCTGAGCGGTCGACCACCAGGTCTGTCACCTGGCAGCGTCGTTGAAGAACAGCCATTGCTTGCATGGTGGAGCGTCTCCGACTGATTCGTTCCAGTTGAGAGGTGTTGGACGATCGGACGATCCGCTTGGACGCGGCTCAGTCCGTGACGATGATGCGCCCGAGCATGAGGTGATGGCCGAGGCCGCAGTACTCGTTGCACGCCAGCGGGTAGTCGCCCGACTTGAGCGGTGTGAGCGAGACACTCGTCACGTACCCTGGCAAGAGCTGGTAGTTCAGGCTGCGAGGCTCCATCAGCAGCGAAAAGCCATGCTGCAAGTCACGGCTGGACATCATGAAGCGATAGGTCTGTCCACGCTTGAGCTGGATGATGGGCCGCCACTGGAAGGCCTGGGCCTCCAGGTAGACATCACTGCCGGGAGGTGGCGCCACGACTGGGATGCCAGCCAGCTCACCGACCTTGTTCGCGGCGGTGAAGCTTTCGACTCTCGCGTGAAAGTCTGCTGGGTCCACGCGGTAGCTCACGATGTCGTTCTGACGGGTGCCAATCGCCGGCCAGATGAAGACAATCATGGCGAACATCGAGAGGCACCAGATCGCCACGAAGCCAACCCAGAGTTTCTCGTCGCGACCGATCGGTCGCCACCACGTGCCGCGTGGCTTTGCAAGGCTGCTGTACTGCAGGGACATGGGTGACTACCCTTTCAAGGCACTTTCAATGCGCAGTCCGAACGCAGTGCGCCCGGGGCCCTCTGACAGCTCGAGGCCGGATGATCAGCGGGTGAGCTGCGGAACGGTCAACAGGCTCGCCAGACCCCAGGCGACGTAGATCACCGTGGGAACGACGAGTCCGGCCGCGAGCAACAGGAAGACGTCGTCAATGAGAAGCTGCGCTTTCGGCACGCGCTCGGATCCGATTGGGTTACCGTCTGTCGTCTTGGCCACCAGGCTTCTTCCCCTGAATGAGGTGATCCGCGGCCACGCGTCTCGTCCGGTGACCGTCGTGGTCCCGGCGATGCTGTGGCCACGGTCCCGATCGTTCGCCCTCTGTTCAGAAAGGCGTCGTAGGCGCCATAGTAGCGCCTCGACCGTTCGTGCTCAAAGTACGTGCTACGCCTCGCCCTGCAGTCGGCGCAGCCCCAGCGCGATCCGGGCGGGGCGGCCGTCTGGCAGCCGCCTGGAGCGCACTCACGACGAGCGGCGGGCGTTCGGGTCGGCGGGTGCAATGGGGCGCCGGTAGGCGCGCACGAGCAGGCAGAGCATCACGCCGGCGAAGAAGGCTCCGCCGGCGATCCACATGATCGCTCCACCGAGCTGCTGGTCCGCCAGCGGGGTCAGGCCCCAGGCTGTGGTCGTCTCGGCGTAGACGGGGTAGAAGGACGTGCTGGCGAGCGCGAGAGTCGCCCCGAGCAAGTCGCCCACCATCCAGGTCGTGAACAGAACGAGCAGCGACTCGCTCGTCGACCAGCGCTGGCCCCGCGGGAGCTCCGGCCCGGTCAGCTCCCACCAGAGGAGGAGCGCGCTGAGAAAGAAAGAGCCGTGCTCCAGCACGTGTACCAGCGGGTGCTGGAGCGCCGCGGCGTAGCTCGGCGGCAGATGCCAGCCGACCATCCCTCCGTTGACCAGGAGCGCCACGCTGACTGGCCGGCCGACGACCGCTAGCACCGAACGGACCGGCCGTCGCCCGAGGGTGTAGCGCAGGAGGGCGCGCCGCTGCACGGATGGCAGTCCGCGCAGGATCACCAGCAGAGGACGCCCCAGGACCAGCAGCGGCGGCGCCGCGATGATCAGGAGCATATGCTGCACCATGTGCGCGGAGAACAGCGCCTCGCTGAGCGTGTCGATCGGACCCAGCAGCGCCGCTGCGACGACGGCGATGCCTCCCATAAAGCTCACCGCGCGCCAGCGAGACGGAACGACCCGCCCGGCGCGGTACGCCGACCGGTAGGCCAGCGCGTACGCGACGGCGGCCGCTGCCAGTAGCACCCCTATCCGGGTGACCTGCCCGGGCGTGCCAACCTGCCTCCTCCTGGCTCAGGGTCTCCACCCTGGGCCGTCAAGCCTCGGCCGATTGTACGGCCCGGCCGGCTGCCAGTTCCGAGACCGACAACGAGGCCACCATCTCTGCGTCGCAACTGGTATCCGTGTGGCCTGGCTGGGTGCAAGTTGCGACGGGTGGGCGCTGGCGTCGCCATCCAGCCGTGTCTCCGCCGCGGCGTACGGTGCTCTGGCCGCCGGTGCGCGCGTTTTTTCGTTAACAGCGCTCCGCGATCTCGGGACCGTCGCTCGGGACTACAATGAACGTCGAATGCCCGGGCTCGCCCTCGGTCCTGCGCGCACTCACCCTGGACGTCCGCCGGCAGCCTCGCTGGAGGAGCGACACCGCATGCAGCTTGCCTTTGCCACCAGCGCGTTTCGACGCTTCGCCCTGGCGGGCGCGCTCGAAGCGATAGCCGGGGCCGGCTACCCGGCCGCCGAGATCATGTGCGATGCGCCGCACGCCTACCCTGAGCAGCTCTCCACCGCCGATCGGCGCGCGATTCGCACGGAGCTCAACTCGCGCCGTCTGGCGGTCTCGAACCTGAACGCCTTCATGATGACGGCCGTCCACGGCCCGCGCCCCGGTGGCGACCTCCCCCGTCTGGCGCGAGACTTCTGGTACCCATCCTACATCGACCCGGATCCGGCCGAGCGGCGCAAACGGATCGAGCACACGAAGGCCTGCGTGCAGCTTGCCTACGAGCTTGGCGCGCCTTCGATCTCGATCGAGCCGGGTGGACCGTTGGATGGGCGAGACGAATCGGTCGGTCTGGACCTGTTCCAGCAGGCGCTGGAGGAGATCCTGCCGCTGGCGGAGAAGCTGGGCGTATGGGTCTGCATCGAGCCGGAGCCCGGCCTGGTGATCGAGCGGAGCGAGCAGTACTTGCGCTTCATCCCGCGCATCACCTCGTCCGCCGCGGCGATGAACTTCGACGTGGGCCACATCTACTGCGTCGGCGAAGACCCCGCCGAAGCCGCCCGTCGCCTCGGCGGCCAGATCCGCCACATCCAGATCGAGGACATCGCCCCGAGTCGCGAGCACCGCCACCTGACCCCCGGCGAGGGCGCCATTGACTTTCACGCTCTCCGCCAGGCCCTCGCCGACATCGGCTACCAGGGCAACGTCACGGTGGAGCTTTACCCCTACCTCGACGATCCGGCCGAGGCTGCCGCGAACAGTCTGAAGAGGTTGCGGGGGTACGGGTACTGACGCAGGGCAGGCCCCGGGGCCGCCCGCGTTGCTGTCCCAGGATGGTTCCATCTACGGTAGGGGCGACCTTCGGTCGCCAGGGCAGGCACGGGGACCTGCCCCTACCGGCGCGGGCCCTACCCGATTCCTGCGCACCGGCGCGACCGGTAGGGGCACCCCCCGTGGGTGCCCTGGTCCGTCTCGTCGACCACCCTCGACGTCCAGGACCAACCCACACCTGGTAGGGGCGGCCCCCCGTGGCCGCCCTTGGTCCTTCGACACGCGTTGCCACGAGGCAAGGGGCGATCTGCGATCGCCAGGGCAGGCACGGGGACCTGCCCCTACCGGGCGGGGCTGCACCCGATTCTTGCGCACCGGCGCGATCGGTAGGGGCGGCCCTCCGTGGCCGCCCTGCCCACGAAACGGTCGCCCTCGACGTCCGGGTTCGCCCTACCCATCGGGGCTGACTTGACAACCGTGCACCGCGCCCCGTGTAATTGTCGGCGCTGACGTTCGTGGCATGAGACGACCGGGGAGCGTGACTGTGGCCGAACTGCGCGAGGTGGATCCCAGCGTCGCCGCCGATCTCTTCGGGCAGGCGGTCAGCCGGAGCCCGAAGCGCGGCAGGGCGGCGGGGGCGCGCTCGGCGCCGAAGAGCGGCAACGGCCGAAGCGAGCTGGGCTTCGAGGCGAAGCTCTGGCAGGCTGCCGACGCCCTCCGCAACAACATGGACGCCGCCGAGTACAAGCACGTCGTCCTCGGCCTGATCTTCCTGAAGTACATCTCCGACGCCTTCGAGGGGAAGCGCGCGGAGCTCGAAGCCGAGCGCGACCAGGGCGCCGACCCGGAGGACCCGGACGAGTACCGCGCGGCGAGCATCTTCTGGGTGCCGAAGAAGGCCCGCTGGGCGCACCTGAAGGACAATGCCCCCCAGCCGACCATCGGCACGACCGTCGACGACGCCATGGCGGCCATCGAGCAGGACAATCCCTCCCTCAAGGGCGTCCTGCCGAAGGACTACGCCCGCCCGGGCCTGGACAAGCAGCGGCTCGGCCAGCTCATCAACCTCGTCAGCGACATCGGCCTCGGCAGTCCCGCCGACCGGGCGAAGGACATTCTCGGCCGGGTCTACGAGTACTTCCTGGCCCAGTTCGCCAGCGCCGAGGGCAGGAAGGGCGGCCAGTTCTACACGCCCTCCCACGTCGTGCGGGTGCTGGTGGAGATGCTCGCGCCGTACAGAGGGCGCGTCTACGACCCGTGCTGCGGCTCCGGCGGGATGTTCGTCCAGAGCGAGAAGTTCATCGAGGCGCACAGCGGGCGCATTGGCGACATCTCGATCTACGGCCAGGAGTCCAACTACACCACCTGGCGCCTGGCCAAGATGAACCTCGCCATTCGCGGCATCGACGCCCAGATCGCCCACGGCGACACCTTCCACGACGACCGCTATCCCGACCTCAAGGCCGACTACGTCCTGGCGAATCCGCCTTTCAACGACAGCGACTGGCGGGGCGAGCTGCTGCGGGAGGACCGGCGCTGGGCCTACGACGCGCCGCCGGCCAGCAACGCCAACTTCGCCTGGGTGCAGCACTTCATCCACCACCTCGCGCCCACCGGTCTGGCCGGCTTCGTCCTGGCGAATGGCTCGATGTCCTCGAACCAATCGGGCGAAGGCGAGATCCGCAAGAACATCGTCGAGGCCGACCTGGTGGATTGCATGGTCGCCCTGCCCGGCCAGCTCTTCTACTCGACCCAGATCCCCGTCTGCCTCTGGCTCCTGGCGCGAGACAAGCGGAACGGCCGCTTCCGAGACCGCCGCGGCGAGACGCTCTTCATCGACGCCCGCAAGCTGGGCACCCTGACCGACCGCGTCCACCGCGAATTGACCGACGATGACATCGCGAAGATCGCCGGCAGCTACCACGCCTGGCGCGGGGACGAAGGCGGGGCTGAGTACGCCGACGTGCCGGGCTTCTGCAAGAGCGCGACGCTGGAAGAGATCCGCCAGCACGGCCACGTCCTGACGCCTGGCCGCTACGTTGGCGCCGATGTTGCCGACGAGGAAGACGAGCCGTTCGACGAGAAGATGGCGCGGCTTAGCAAGGCCCTTCGCCAGCAGATGGACCAAGCGACCCGTCTGGATGTTGCTATCGTCGCCAACCTCGAAAGGCTCGGATATGCTTCCTGACTGGCCAACGAGGACGGTGGCAGAGTGCGCCGCTCCCGAGCCGTACTCAACGCAGATCGTGCCGTTCGGCAAAGCCCTGATGAGTGGCGAGTACAAACCGTCAGGGGTACCTGTCCTGCGCGGTGTGAATGTCAATCACGGTCGGTTCCATGACGATGACTATGTGTTTATTGATGACGAAAAGGCTGAGAGCCTTAGCAAGTTTGAGTCCTATCCTGGGGATGTGCTTCTCGTCCACAAAGGGACCCTTGGCCCGATAGGACTCA
>JADZDV010000437.1 GCA_020850915.1 Chloroflexota bacterium
GCCGATGATGCCCACTCGAGCGTCCGACATCGTTCTCTCACCTCCGGTGCACTTGACGTCGCCACTGTACCACCGCGCGAAAGGCACGCCAGAGCCGAGCGGGATGAAACGCGGCTCCTGACCCTCCAGGACCGGCCCCGGATCCCGGCCGGCGACCGATGGACGAATCCGCGTTCTCCGAGCGATGTAGCCAGGCCGCGGGCGAGCTGCCATCGTCAGAGGCGAAGTGGCGGCCGCCCGTGATGGACGGCCGCGGACAGGATCGGATAGAATCTAGTGCCCGTGAGTTCAGATCTCTCGGACATGGACGGCTGTACACTGCCGATATTGGACACTTGGTCGGATCACCCCGGAGTGGATTCAGATCCGGCAGCCAGGGCGCGTTCGTCTAGCGGCCTAGGACACCGCCCTCTCAAGGCGGAGACCACGGGTTCGAATCCCGTACGCGCTACCAGTTGGGTGGGGATAGGATCTGTTGACAGTCTGTCGAAGCGTTCATTATCCTAACCCGCGAAGGAGACCGCGATGCCGAACCTGGGTCCAACTGAACTCCTGATCGTTCTGGTGCTGGTCATCATCGTATTTGGCGTGGGCAAGCTCCCGGAGGTCGGCGGCGCTCTCGGGAAGTCCATCAAGGAGTTCCGCAAGGCGAGCGATGGCGATGAGGCCAAAGCGAAGAGCACCGACGCGTCGGTCGAGGAGTCGAAGAAGACGGCCTGATCTGACATTGAGAGTGCGAAGCCGGCTACGCAGCGTGTGTAGCCGGCTTCTTCGTTGTACGGGTCTTTCCTTCGCCGCCGTGCAAGACGGCGGAGTGGAGAGGCCAGGAGGCTGCGCGAGTGGTCGAGGCGCTCAGCGGGATCGTACTTGCCGGCGGGAGGGGGAGCCGGCTGGGCGGGGTCATCAAGGCACTGCTGCCGCTGGGTCCGATGACGAGCCTGGGCCACGTGCTGGGAGCGCTCGAGCCGCTTTGCCGGGCGACGCTCGTCGTCGCGAACGACTCGGAGCTGTCAGCAGTACCAGGCGCGCGCGTGGTGTTCGACCCAGAGCCTCACGCGGGTGTGCTGCCCGCCTTGCGCCACGGGCTATCGCATGTCGAGACGCCGCTCGCCGTCGTGGTCGCCTGTGACATGCCGCTCCTGTCGAGCGACCTCCTGTGGGCGCTCGCGGAGCGAGTGGCGGCCCGGGATGTCGTGATCCCGCGGGTGGACCGGCGGCTGGAACCGATGCACGCGGTCTATCGCGTCGAAACGAGCCTCGCCGCTATCGACCTGGCGCTCGCCGCGGGGGAGCGGCGGATGACCTCATTTCTCGACCGGCTGCGGGTTGACATCGTGGATGAGGCGACGCTGAGAACCGTGGACGCCGAACTGCGGTCATTGTTCAACGTCAACACACCGGAGGATCTCGCCTTCGCACGTCGCGTTCTCGGTGACCGCGGCGGCCAGGCGGAGAGTGTGGACAGCAGAGTCCGGCCCTGACGCCCGGGGCAGGTCGCCAGGATGCCCGCCCGGGCTGCCAACGCCGAACGGTCTCCGCACCTCGACGACCGGTCTGTAAACTGGGCGAGCGTCAGCTCTCCTGGGCCGGCGCGGCCACAGCAGGCGCCTCCGCTGGTGCTGGCGTCTCTTCCCCGGCTTCGATCCGCGGCGCTGAGAGATTCGCGACGATCTCATCAGCAGGGGTAAGGATGTCGACCCCGTCTGGCACAGGGATGTCCCGGACATGGATCGCGGCGTCGAAACTCCCCAGCGGAGAGATGTCCACCGTCAACGACGTCGGAAGATCGGACGGCAGACACTCAACGTCGACCGAGGTGAGGTTGTGGAGCAGCGTTCCGTTCAGCCGCTCCACGGCGTATGATTCGCCGATGAAGTGGAGCGGCACGGTGGCCCGCAGCTTCTCGGACATTGTCAAGCGCTGGAAGTCCACGTGCAGCGCACGGCCGGAGGTCGGGTGGCGGTGGATCTCCTTGACGAGCGCGGTGACTGGGGGCTGGCCGGCGACCTCGAACGAGTACAGAGCAGACCGGCTCGCTCGCGCGACCTCGAAGTCGATCTGTCGCTCGGAAAGCTGGACCGGCGTCGAGCTCTCGTGGCCGCCGTAGACGTTGGCCGGCACGATGCCCTGACGGCGTAGCTTCTTGACGTTCTTGCCGAGCACCGTGCGCGGCCCGACGTTCAGCTTGATGGTGTCCAAGGAGGCTCCCTCCACGGCTTCATGTTGACGTTCCGCGCCTACCGGCCGAGCCGCCTCTTGATCCATCGGACGCTCGGTCCCTGCTAGCCGGACATTATAGGCAGATGTTCGTTTCCGCGGCCAGATGGCTCCTCGTTCGGGTTGCCCGTCAATTTCTTGCGTCGCTGTCCCAAACATCTCAATAGTCATCTGTCATTCCGAGCCTGCGAGGGATCGCGCAGGAGGAGATCGCCAGACGGAGCCAGACCCACTACCCCGTTGTAGGGTGTGCACCGCGCACCCTTGCCTCGGCTACTGCCACGCGCGATCGGAGGACGTGGTGCGCGGTGCGCACCCTAGTGCGCCCGAGAGGGTTCTCCGTCGGAGGGGTGCAAGTCCCCTTCAGGCA
>JADZDV010000438.1 GCA_020850915.1 Chloroflexota bacterium
GAGCTTGGCCAGCAACATGGCGACAACGCGCTCGGCGCCGGTCTCCTCCGCGAGAACGTTGACCAGCATCCCACGCGAGAAATAGCCCTCCTCGGCCGGGCTGCCCAGACTCTGGCCGGCCGCCAGTCTTGACGCGATCTTCACCAGGCCGGACAGCGCGCCCGCCATCCCCGCGACCGTCTCCTCAGTCCGCACGATGTAGACACGCCTCGAGCATAGGTCCACGCCCGGATTCAACTCGTGCATGCCGGTCACCGCTGGAATGCGCAGCTTCTCCTGCACCGCCCGGCAGACAGCCCCGCAGGCGATGCCGTAACGCCCCGAAGCAAAGGCCGGCCCCGCGATCACGACGTCGACGCGATAGGGACTCAGCAGCTCGACGACTTCCTCTGAGGCCTGCGCCGTGTTCTCCGCGACATAATTGTCGCCACAGATCACCGTGACGACCACCTCGCCCCGATCCCCCAGCGCGCTCTGAAGCGCCCTGCCAGCCCCGACCGGCCCCTCCACAGTCCGCGGCCGCAGATCGGCCTCCTTCTCCCCGCCCACGCCTCCGAAGAACTGGTTCACGTAGTGTGCGACCCGTATCATGCTCATGGTGCTGCTCCCTCCGCTTCAGGTCCGAGGCCGGCTCCTCTAGTGTCGCACCGCGGTGATCCTCGAATAGCCGAGTTGACTCAAGGCGCCCCTGATGTCCAGCACCGTCACCTCCATCTCCCCGTCCACGGGGACGCCGCCCGGCAGGGGTACGGGGTTGCCGATGACCCGGTCGACTTCCGGTAGCCGGTGCTTCATATATGTCGTGCCCATGTTGACGATGGCATCCACCCCCTGCATGTTGAACAGGGTGTCAGCACCCAGGCTGGTATCGCTCTGGTCGGCTCCGTGAAGGAACATGGCATACGCCGTTCTCACACCGAGCGCCTCGCATCGTTCGGCCATCCTCGCGGGAACCACCTCTTCGGCTCCCATGCCGGACTTGTTCAAGATCACGCCGTCGACGCCAAGTATCCGCTTGGCCATATTGGCCACCACCGTCGCGGCTCTCTCGTACTCGGTTTCGCTATCGGGCGCCGTGGTGATGATCACCCCGGTAAAACAGAGGTCTTTGCCATGCCGCCGGTACAGCTCCTTGATGATGGGGTGGTTCTGAATGACGTAGGTCTCGACACCAGGTGCTCTGTACGGGCTGATGATGGCGCCGTCCAGGATCTCGTTGGGGTGAATGATGGTGGGCAGGGTCTTGTCGATATTCCCGCCGTACAGGACAGGCTCGCCCGGTATCGGCTCATGTTTTGTGGAGAGCACCGAGAATATGTAGGCGACTTTCGGTAGGTCCTCCGATCCGCATGCTATCTCTGTGAGCGGAGGCAGCTCGTAGGCCTCGGTCTCATCTGGCTTCAGACCGATGCCGCGACGTGCCAGGTAGACCGCGGTCCTCAACCCGGCTACCTTGAGGGCCCTGGCATAGTCTGGCAAGCTGATGCCGACTGCTGGTTGCGGCAGCACCACAACGTTCTGGGTCTTCCCGTACGTCCCGATCTCCGCGGCGGGCCCCGACATGTCGATCAGGCCGCCGATGGGATCCTTGAGGAAGGCGCCCCCGCCGCTCATGACGACCGCCACGCCCCGCAACACGCAGGTACGTCCCTCGCCAACATTGCCCTGTGGACCCAGGGTACCGGCGAAATCGCTCCCACTGCCGTTGCTCTTCGCTCGCGGCTCGATGACGTCCGCGACTTGCAGAATCCTGCACCGTTCGCCGGGATGTGCCAGTTCAACATCGACCCGGCTAAGTCGCCTGTCCTCTTCCAGCATCTCCCGGAGCTGACGACGGTCTATCGAGAGCACGCCATCCGTAAGCGCGGTTCTTTCGGCAAACTGCGCGTCTCTAATGTTGAAAATGTCGAGCTCGAGTCTCATAGCCACCTCACGTGCACCGCACGGTTTCCGTAGCTGAGCGGGCCGCCCGACCACACCCCGCCGTCCATCGCTGGCCCGTCATCGCACCCACCCGTTCCCGGGCAGTCCTGCGCGAGCCTTGATGGTACTCCACCTGCCCAGCGCCGGTGTGGGCCGGGCCGTACGGCGGGTGTCTCTAAGGGGCGGAAGCGGCTGAAAGCTTCTGCCCCGCTGCTCCATAAGAGAGGGATTGCTCAGGCGTGCAAGAGGTTCGGAACGGCGCGACCCTCGGCGACGAGGCCGCCCGCGTCCTCATCCTCGTCGTCTCCGCTCGCCAGAGCAAGGTTCTCGACATCGTGACCGCCGGCATCCAGCTTGGATCGGACAAGCGTGAGCACCTCGCGCTCCGTTCGAAAGGAGCCCAGCAGGCTCCTTGTCTCCTTGTCCCAGACTTCACAGAAGATCATCAGCCTGCTCCTCACCAACCCGTAAATGGTGGGCAGGGCCCACTCTACCGCTGGCTCCTACGTCAGCTCCCGGCGGTCCCGGCGGCCAGGTGGGCGGGGCGGTCCTGTGATTCGGCGGCTTCGTCGGGGGCGTGGACGAGGAGATCGCCGATGGCGAGACAGTCCAGACGGGCTTCGAGGAACGCGCGGATGGCGTCGTCCGCGCTGTCAACGATCGGCTCCTCGTGCATGTTGAAGCTGGTGTTGACGACGCTCGGGATGCCGGTCTGCTCGTAGTAGGCGCGCACGATGGCGTACAGGTCCGGGCTGGCCGTCTCCTCCAGGAGTTGCGGGCGCGCGGTGCTGTCCACGTGAACGCAGGCGGGGGACACGCGGCGCATCTCGGGCGTGCAGTCGAAGGTGATCGTCATGAAGCGGGCGGCGTGCTCGGCGCCAGAAGCGCCCACAAAGCAGGCGTCCCGACGCTCGTCCAGGGTGGCGGGCGCGAACGGCATGAACTCGCTGCGGTGCAGCCGCTCGTTCAGCCAGCCGTTGATGCTGGCGTCCCTGGCGGAGCAGAGAATGGAGCGGTGGCCGAGCGCCCGGGGACCGTATTCGGCGTTGCCGACCACGCGCGCCACGATCTTCCCCTCGGCCAGCAACCGGCCGACCCGCTGCTGGATGTCCGGCACCTTCTCAGCCCGGAGGCCGCTGGCGGAGACGGCCGCCGCGATCGCCTCCGGGCTCAGCGAGCGTCCGAGGTAGGCGTGACGCATCGGCGCGGGCTGAAGCCCGCCCGGCTGGCGGCTGAGCCACCACTGTGCGCCACCGACGGCGGTGCCGTCGTCGCCCATGGCGGGATGGATGAAGACCCCCGCCACGCCGTCGATCTCGTGAATCCGCTGGTTGAGCTTGACGTTGGCGCAGACGCCGCCGGCTAGCACCACGTTCTGGACACCCTGCTCCCGGACGAACGGTCGGACGAAGTCCACCACGATCCGTTCGAGCGCGGTCTGGTACGCGGCCGCCACGTCTACCCGCTGGTAGTGGCGTGCAAGCTGCTGGCTGAAGGCGAAGTCCATCGCCCAGAGGGAGCGGAAGCTCTCCCGGCCGGGGCGGAAGCGCGACAGGACGCGGTCGGTCAGGAGACTGGGATCGCCGTAGGCGGCCAGGCCCACCACCTTGCCCTCGTGACGACTCCATGTGAAGCCGAGGGCGCGGGTGACCTGGGCGTACATCAGGCCGAGGGAGTGGGGGTACGGGATCTTACGGAGCAGGCGGATGCGGCCGTCCTCGCACAGCCAGAGGCTGCCGGCCAGGCCGCTGCCGTACCAGTCTAGCGTCACGGCCAGGGCGCGCTGGAAGGAGGAGCCGTAGTAGGCTGAGGCGGCGTGCGCGGCGTGGTGCGGCACGTAGACGAGCGGAGTCTGACCGAAGCCGTGTCGCGCGAGCCGGCGGCGTAGCTCCAGGCCGTAGCGGGCATGGCAGAGGCTGGTGTAGAGCGCCCAGCCGAGGTAGAAGACCTGGTGGCGCGCCGCGGCGAGCGGATCGGCCAGACGCTCCGGCAGGGAGGTGAGGTCGCGCACGTACCCGCCGAGCTTGGCCGCGGCCTCGTGGGGCCAGCGGAAGAACGGGTAGGTGACGGCGGAGACGTCGCGCGGGATGACGCCCGCCTCGGCCAGGACGACCTGGAGCGCGCGGTCGGGAAAGCCGTCCTGGAGCTTGACCCGGGTGAGGCGCTCCTCGGCGACAGCGCTGGCGATCTGGCCGTCCCGCAGAATGGCGGCCGTCACGTTCTTGTCGAGCGCGGAGATACCCAGGACGGTGCGCAAGTGGACCCCTCGCGCGCCGTGGGATGCGCGCCTCGGATTAGGCTCCGGAGTTTGCCAGATCGGACCGTCCGCTCACCACGCGCGCCGAGTCTGTGTTGGGCTCCTGCTGGCTGTCCTCCGTCCAATCCAGTCGCACGCTCGCGCCGACGAGCTGCTCGCGCACGAAGCGCTCCAGCGCCCGGGCGGCTTCGGGATCGAGGCCAGACACCACGGCCGACGCCCAGCGCCGCCTGGCACCCTCGCGCAGCGCGGCGAGGTCGGAGCGCAGGACAAGCCACCAGTGGTACCAGAGCACGCCGCCGGCCACGCCCGCGTTGACCAGCCAGTGGGCCAGCTCTCGCACCAGCTCGCGGCTGGCCGGCAGGCCCAGCGCCATGAAGACAATCTTGTAGACGATCCAGGCGCCGCTCGTCAGGAGAACGGCGACACTGGCGAGGACGGCCAGGTAGAGATAGAGGCGACGGGTCGTGGCGCGGGTCTCCTCAGTCCGTCGCGGCCCGGCCACCAGTTGCCGGGCGTCGTTCCAGTGCAGCCACCAGACGGGCAAACCGATCAGGATCATGCTCAGATAGGTAGCCAGGCTCTGGCGCGAGCCTGGAAGGTCCGCGATGGCGCCAGGCAGGAGCAGATCGACGAACAGGCGCAGGAAGGAGGCGATGCCGCTCGTCAGGACGGCGAGCGCCACCGCGGAGACGAGGTAGGTATAGAGTCGACGGACGCCCGCCTGGCGCCCCACCTCCGCCTCGGCGGCGGCCTCACGGCGCACCCTGGCTGAGAAGTACGCCCAGAACAGCCCGAACACCAGGATGCTGGAGAGCGGCTCGCCCAGCGCGAGGAGCGGTGGCTGGCCACCGACTTCGGTGACGGACTCGCCTAGCGCCGTCAAGATGAAGAAGCGCACGACCTGGCTGGCGTTGATCAGCGCCCAGGCCACGCAGAGTGCCACAAGGCCGTAGAGGTGCACCTTGCGGAGCACGGAGTGCAGCTCCGGCTCGCCAGCCGGCTCCGAGCGCCCGCCGCTTGGGAGACCCTCGGTGTCAGAGACCAGGTGCCTGTGCAGCAGCCAGACCGTGAGGGCCACCAGCACAGTGCCGCCGCCCAGCGCGACGACGTTGGCGTCAACCGGCGAGCCGAGGGTCATCAGGGCGGGCTGCGCGAAGAGCGCCGTCCAGAGCTGCTGGCAGACCGCGGTCAGGTTGAACAGCAGTGGGCCCACGCCGAGGACGGACATACCGTAGAGGTACCAGCGGCGCAGGGTGGCGCTGGCGCCCATCTCGCCAACGAGCGCGCGATCGGCAGCGGTGATGCGCCAGTGGTAGAGCCAGAAGAGGCCGAAGAGCACGGCGTACGGGAGTGGCTGGACGAAGCCGGCTGGCACCTCGGCGCCCCTGGCGACTCCCAGCAGCACGCGCAACACGTGGACCACGAGGTCGCGGCTAGCGCTGTAGGCGGCCAGGACGTCGGTCAGCAGGACGGCGTAGAGGTAGAGCCGGCGCAGTCCGGAGCGCCGCTCGTCAACGCCGACCGGTCCTCCGAGCGCCAACTGAGCTGCGCGCCAGTGGAGCAGCCAGACCAGGAGCCCGACGATGGTCAGGGCGATCCCGAGGGCGGTCTGCTCGCGGAACTGGCTCCGGCTGCGGAAGGCGCCGAAGACGCCGCTCGACTGGAGATCCAGCGCCTGCTCCAACAGCACGCGGGCGAGCGTCCCCAGGCCGGTGAGCAGCATCGACTGGCCGGCGAAGGCCACGAGATAGATGTAGAGGCGTCTCAGGCGGAGCATGGCGGTCTCCGATCCCGCTTCCGATCAGCAGTCTCAGTTGATGCCTTCGACCTGGGCGAGCTTCCAGGCGCCGCTCTCCCGCCGCAGGACGATCGTGCGCGTGTAGGTGTAATCGCTGGGGGCGAAGAGCCCGCCGCCGCTTCGGGTCAGCCGGATGGTCACCCGTGCCGTCTCGCCCTCGATGCGCTCGTCGTCGATCCGGATCGTCGGCCGATCGGAGCTGAGCGGGCGGGTCGGATAGTTAGAGGCAAAGCTGTCGTAGGACCTTCTGGCCTGTGCATCCGCGGACAGGTAGGCGTAGGCCGTCTTCGGATCGTCGCGGGTGAGCGCCAGGTAGTAGTTGTAGACCACGCCGGCCGGGCGGGAGTCGTCCATCGGCTGCTCGGCGCGCGGCCGGGCCAGCACGGCGACGATGCCGAGTGCGACGATGGCGACCGCGGCGATCGCCACGGTGAGGGTGAAACGATCGAGGCCAGCACGAGCAGAGGTCCGAGCGCTGGCTGGCGACGCGGCCTGCTCCGTCTGTTGCTGTGCCATGGGCGTGTGCCCTCCCCTCGGGGGCTTCTCTCACTCCAGGATAGACCGCTGGCGCTCTCCTGGACGGAGTCAGGTGCCCCGGTAGGAGGTAGGGCATTTGTCACATCGCGCGTGACGGGAAGCGGCCGGGCAGTGGGCAGCGGCGCTAGCAGGTGGCGCGGAAGAGACCGGCTCGGGCGGCGGCGCCCATGGCGGCGGGAATGTCCACCACGTACGGGCCTTCGGCGCTGAGGCGGATCTCGACCCGGTGGTGCGGGCGGACCTCGACCTCGCGCTCGCCGTCGAGGGCGATCGTGCCGAGGCGGCCCTCAAAGGTCAGACCGTCGCCGAACGCGAGGCGGCGATGCTCGGCAATCGAGATGGGACGGATCATGCCGGGCGCCATGGCGGCGGTGACCTGGCACGGACCTTCGCCAATGCGCAGGAAGAGCCCTGCCGGCTCGTCCATGCCGATGGGATCGAGCTGGCCGCCGATGGCGCAGAGGCCGACAGCGCCAGGCTCGGCCCGGGTGAGGAGCAGCTCGCCGAGCAGACCCGGGTCCCAGATGGCACGCGCCCCGGTGAACAGCTCACGACTGACCGCCGCGTCCACCAGGGCGATCTCCCGCGGCTCGCCGTCCACGAAGACCTCCAGGCGCTTGCTCCGGCGGACGACCGCGCTGCCGTTCAGCCGCTCCGACGCGACGACGCCAGCGGCCAGGCCGGCGACGGTGCCTTCCACGAGCGTGGGAAAGACGTTGTTCGTGCCGGTCGAGATTGGGACGATCGGCACGTCGCCGCAACCTTTCGCCACGGCGCGATTGGTGCCGTCGCCACCGAGCACGACGATGCAGCGAGCGCCCATCTCCGCGAACCGTCGGCCGGCATCGGTGGAATCAGCGGTTCGCGCCCAGATCCTCATGTCCAGCGGCTCGACCGCCGGGCCGCCCCGCAGACCATCCAGCGCCATCGGCACCAGGCCGACCGGCTCCGGCAGATAGGCGACACGCTCCACGCCGGCAGCAGCCAGGCCCATCAGGACGCGGCGGATGATGTAGATCTTTTCCTGGTTGTTGAAGATCGACGCGTGGCTGACAACACGGCGGATGTCATGGCCGGCGTTCGGGTTGGCGATCAGTCCGACGAACAGGGCGATGCTCATTCACGGTGAGCGGAGCCACCGAGGGTAGTGAGGGCGCGCGGCGCGCCAGCAAAGGATACCGGTCGTGCGGGACCAGGGCAAAGCGGGGACGCTCGCGGTGGTGGTTAGCGGGGCGCTACGCGTCGGGATCCTAGCCCATCCGGCCCCGCACCTTGCCGAGCCACTCGTCCATCTGCTTCGTGGTGGCCGCGCTGTCGCTGCCCCAGAAGTAGACCACCGTCACGGCGTTCTGATAGCGCATCACGGTTCGTTGATGCAGGTGGTCGAACTTCGAGGTTGTGCAATCGTCGTTGCAGCCCGCGCGGGAGTCCTGCTCGTCCCCCACGTTCTGGACGGTGTTTTTCGGGATCTTGCCATCGTTGACGTAGACGGCGCCGAGGGCGTCTTCAGCCTCCGGCATCTTGCTCTGCTTGGAGACCTCGTCCTTGTAGATCGCCTGCGCGGCCGAGACGTCCTTCGCCACGTAGACGCGATTGACGATCTTGTTCGGTCCGAGCCCCTGGCCCGTCAGTTCGATGTCGCGATAGAACCGGATCTCCGCCCAGCGACCGCGATCGTCCGAGCCGGTCTTGAGATAGACCTGAGTGATCTCCTTGCCCATATCGGCCGGACCGAGCGCAATCTCAGCCGGGTCCCTCTGGATCGGACCGCTCTGGGCGACCGGCGCGGGTGGTGGGGTGGGAGTCGCGGTCGGGACGGGCGCGGGCGCCGAGGCAGGCGGACTCGCCGGTGTTGACGGCTGCGAGGGCTGAGCGACCGCTTCCCACGGGAAACGGTCGTTGTTCGATCGGCTCTGGAGGCCGCTGGGGCCGTTGATCCAGGTCATGGAGCCGTCGGTGAAGGCGGTCCAGTTGTCGGCCTTGCGCCAGACCATCAGGCCGTTCGTGGTCTGCTGAAGGCCGTCGCCGTTCTCAGGATTGTGCTCTTCGTCGCTCACGCAGTCGCCCACGGTATTCGGGATGAGATCGTGCAGCGCCTTGAAGCCGAAGAGAAACTCGCAATCCGCCGCCCGCGCGGCAGGCGCCGCGAGGCTGGTGCTGCAAGCCAGCAGCATGGCGGCCAGCACCGCCAGGGTTCCGCCGGTTCGTCTGTGCGTCAACGATGCCCCCTGTGGACGGGATGGACGGCCCCGCCCCGCTGCTCACCGGAGCGCGCCGGGCGGACCAGGTAGTGGGGGGGCAGGTCAGGCCAGGCGTAGTCCGGCATGCCCCCAACCTGCTACCAACGAACAGGCCGCGATCCGGCTGCACGGACCGGGGCGACGCCACGGCCGTCCTGACTGGCCCAGCCGCCGTATCGGATGGTCGACGTCTCATCTACTCAGTCATCCTTCTTCTTATGCTCCGTGGGAGAGCAGCTACTGCCGGAGCCGTTGACGAGCCCGGTATCCAGGGTGCCGTCGTTGCAGTGATGCTCCACGACGCTGATGATCTGGGGCATCGGTCCAACCTGGTCGTCCACAGTGAACCAGACGAAATCGTCCTGATCGAAGGCAGTGAGGCTGTCTCGGACCCAGGAGGCGTTCAGCACGACGCGCTCCAGGTTGCCGCTGAAGTCCCGGGTGAGCACGCCGAGCGTGGGACCGGTGGACCAGTCGGCGAACGTACACTTCCGGCCGCTTCGGACGCCACAATCGAGCGTGCCGGTGACGTCGAACTGTTTGGCAAGCGCGGGCGAGGGCGCGGACTGAAGCGCCACGACGAGCGCCACCACAGCCAGCGAGAGTTTTGTTGCATATCGACCCATGATACTCTCCGGATATCAGTAGCCAACTGAATGCCAGACGTGCCAGATACCACGGAGCTATCTCACACACACGACAAGCCGTTGACTGCGACGGATCGTTCGTCGTCAATCCGTCCTAATAAGTCAACGAGCTGTGGTGCTCTACGCCTCTCGACTGGTATGAACGTTGCCTTAAAATTGTCTTAGCTACCGTGACAGTCGACCGGCCGTGCCATGGCGTCTGCTGAGGTCAGAGGTGGCTGGAGTCGCCAGAGGGTCAGGACCGGCGGGTGATGTGGCCCCGGACTTCGCCGAGCGTCCAGCCGGTCAGGAGCAGCGCCCTCGCCAGCGCCGCGCGCGTGAACTCAGGCATCGGCCCGTGCGATGCTCCGTCCGGGCGTGCCGAACGAGCAGCTCAGACCGAATTGAGCGCCCGGTGCACCTTCGGCCCGGGGCGGCGCTCCTGGCGCTCCGGACGGGCTCGTCCGCGACGCTGCCGTTGACCGCGCCTCCCGGGCAGGTCCGAGGCTGAGGCAAGTCAGGCTGGATCAGCCGCCACGCGCCGGTCGGCTCGATTGACCTCTCGCCTGCCCTGTCAGTAGA
>JADZDV010000439.1 GCA_020850915.1 Chloroflexota bacterium
CGAGCGCCAGGTTGTAGCCCACGGCCGCGGGCAGTCCCGCGAGCCGTGCCGGGACGCTCATCAGCAGGTAGCCGAACGGGTAGTATGGCATGCTGTAGCCGGACAGCCACGCGTCCTCGGCCGGCAAGACGCGGGTGGACATGAAGCTGTTGAAGAACGCCATGTCCATGAACTTCTCCTGGCCGTTCACGTCCGGGTTGTAGATCCGCACCGCCGCCGCCGCGCCCAGGAGCAGCAGGAAGAGCGCCTCCTGAAAGACGACCGAGCCACGCACCGTGCGCAGCCACGCGGCCGTCGCCCTCCCCCACATGAGCCAGTTGATCGATGCCAGGGCAGCCAGTGCCACAAGCAGGCTGCCGCGCGTATAGTCGAGAAACGAGAGCATACCCGGCAGCCAGACGCTCCAGGCCAGGAGCAGCAGTCCAAGTGGGCGGCTGAGAGCGTAGCCGCGATCTGGAAGGCGCGCGAAGACCCGCTGGCTCAGCGGCAGCACCGCCAGCGTCGCGGCCTGGACCGCCACGTACCACAGCGCCACCTGCAGACCAAGCAGCACTCAAGGCTCCACGACGTTGCCGCCGACCGAGAACGCTTGCGACTCGCCACGGCGCGACTCGAGACTCTCCCCGTGTTCGCCATGGCCGTCGGTCGCTGGTTCTTCATGTGTCGCCCCACGTACCTGGCCGTGGCTGGCGTGTCGGAGCCCGCGCAGCGACAGGCCGTCCCGCCAGAGGTACCAGATGCCGCCGACGATGAACGTACCGAAGACGATCAGGTGGACCAGCAACGCGGCCGTCTTCAGCGCCTGCTCGTCAGCGATGTGGTACGGCCCGAGCGCCTGGACGAAGACGGCGTGGTACACGCCTACGTAGCCCGGCGCCGACGGGATCGCCATGCCGAGATTGGTGGCCACGAGCACCAGGATCGCCCCGGGCACCGAGACCGGCACGCCGGCCCCGATAATCCCCAAGTAGATCGTCGCGGTTGCCATCGCCCAGAGAGCGACTGACCAGAACGCCAGCCGCGGCAGGATGGACGGGTGTGAGATCGTCGCCAGCCCATCGAGGAACGAGCGCGACAGTCCGCTCAGGCCGAGCCGTTTCAACGGCGCCACCCGGGCCTCGAGCGCCTCGACCAGCCCCTGGACGCGGCCTGGTACGAGGAGCATGACCCCCAGCGCCACGGCACCGGCCATTGCCGCCAGCCCCGCGCCCCACAGGGCGTGCTGCCAGAGGTCCGGCTGGTCCGGCGGCGCCGGCGGCCGCTCGATCAGCAACAGGCCGACCAGCATGACGACAAGGGTGCCGATGTCCAGCAGTTTCTCGATCACTATCGTCGCGATCGCCGTGGAGGTGCTCGCCGACGTCCGCTGCCCGACGACGAACGCCCGCACCAGCTCGCCGACCCGTCCGGGCAGGATCGTGTTCGCCAGGTAACCGATATACAGCGCCGCGAGCAGCGGGCGGAGCGTCAGACCGCCCGAGTCCGGGAAGAGCAGGCGCCATCGAACGACCTTCAGCACCATGCTGACCAGGACGGTCGCCAGGCACAGCAGAAGCACCGGGAGGTTCGCCTTCCCAAGCTTGTCCAGCACGTCGACCCAGTCGAGCCCCTGGACGAACCACCAGATCGCCAGCCCGCTCACCAGCCCGCCGACAACGAACTGCAACTGCCCTTTCAGTCGTGCCAGGAGCCCATCCTTGCGCGGTGTCATTGGGCCACCACCTGGTAGATCGTGACCTGGTTCGCCTGGTAGACCGGCTTCACCACATCCAGGGGAGCCTCCTCGAGCTTCTTCAACCCGGCCGCCGCGTAGTACGCCCGCTCGAGCGGACCGACGTAGATATAGGACACGTCGTACTTCTTGAGCAGCGGCAGCGCCTGGTCCATTCGCGGCGACTCATAGATCGTCTTCACGTCCCGCAGACGCTCGTCCACCCGCTCCCCCATCGTGACACGCTGCTGTTTCTCGTGCCAGTCCCAGCCCAGAACGGTCGGAAGGCCAGTATAGACGCTCACTCGCGAACCCCACTTGTACAACCCGGTCTGCGCCTCGAGGATCACCGGCGTTCCCACAACGGTGTCCTGCAGCCAGCGGATCGCCCGGTAGTCCGCGTCGAGCGAGAGATCCTTGTCTTTGTCTCGGTAGGTCGCGCGCTCCATGAAGGCCATGCCGTCAAGCGTCGGCGCCAGCGGTGTGAACCGCAACGGCAGCTTCACCGCCGGCGCGCGCAGTGGATAGACCAGCACCGCGGCCGAGAGCAGCGCCAGACCGGCTAGCCACGCGCGCCGCCAGCCTGGGCTCCCCATCCAGCGTGCCAGCGGACCGAGCGTCAGCCGGACCACCAGGCAGGCGCTGGTCACGGCCAGCAGCGTCCACGCCTGGTAGTAGAACTTGAAGACCGTGTTCATCCGCCCGATGTCGCCCTGGAGGTTGACCACTTCGGGCACCGCCATGACGGCCAGCGCCAGACCGGCCAGCCCGATCGTGAAGAGCGACTCGCCCGACTGCCAGCGGAGGAGCGCCAGCCCGAGGAGCGCGGCGCCGAGCACCAGCAGGAGCGCCAGCGTGGCGTAGCCAGCCGCGGCCAGCACGAGCGCGACCAGCGCGACGCCGAGGGCCGGCCCGCCCCAGCGCGACTCGAGCGACCACTCGACAGGAGCGGGCATCGCCAGTCCACCGAAATAGCCGGCCCGGGTGGGCAGCCTCACTCCGAAGCGGTCGCTGGCGCGTCGCGTCAGCTCGACCGCGACCCAGCTCGCCAGGATGAACAGCCAGAACCCGTTGATCGTCAGGAACTGCACCATGTTTGTGTGCGCCTTCACGGGCTCCACTCCCGTGTAACCGAGCTGGTAGCGATCGAGGTACAGGCCGAACAGCACGCTGCTCGCCCCGAACACGAAGACCGCCAGCCCGCCAGCCAGCAGGAGCCGCGGCAGCAGGCCCGCGAGGCGCAGCGGCCGCTGCGCGATGCCAAGCGCCACCCCGCCGATCAGGAGGTACGTCGGGAAGTCCCAGGTGTTCGTCGCGCGCAGGGCGCCCACGACGGTCGCGAGGAACAGCGACACCAGGACGACTCGGGCAGCTTCCCAGCGCAAGGGAACCTGGGCAAGGAGACGCGGGGTAGCAGCGAGCCGCGGGAGCGCCCGCGCTCGCAGCAGCTCGAGCGCCAGGCAGACGGCCAGAATGGTCAGCGGAAGCGCCAGCAGGTGGGCGTGCAGGTCGCCGTACAGCACCGTGAAGAATGGGAACTCGGTGATCGGCCCCGGGTCCTCTGGTCCGATCACTCGCGTGCTGCGCCAGAAATCGAACTCCGCCAGGTTGCCGTTTCGCAGCGCCGCGGGCACGCCCGCCACGGCCCGGACGAGCCCGCCGAGCAGCGGCACGGCGCTCTCGAGCTTGAAGCTCGCGCTCTTCCAGAGTGCATCCCTCAGTTGGAGCGCGCCATCCAGGTTGCCGATGAGGCAGACGAACAGGGCAGCCAGCACGCCAGCCAGCAACGCCTGCCTGCTCACCCGGGCCTGTCGCCAGCGGCCACGCGCATACAGGCAGTACGCCAGCGTGAAGGCGACCTGCGCGGTCATGGCGAGCCAGAGCGCAATGGCCAGGTTGTATGCGACGGACGGCACGATCCCGGTCAGCTTCACCAGGGCCGCCACGAGCACAAAGCCGAAGTAGTAGTAGTTGATTGAGCCGCCGGCGAACCACGGATCGTACGGCGGGAAGTAGTCGCTCTTGACCACCGCGTTCAGGAACGCGAAGTCCATCGGCTTCTCGCCGCCGTAGGACGGGTGCCACAGGTCTGGATTCGCCATCCGCAGGACGACGCCAATCGCGAAGACGACCGTGAAGACGGCCTCGGCCGCGGCGATGAACCGCCAGGAGCGTTTCAGATGCGAGCGGAACGCCAGCCGCCGCCGCGTCACCAGCAACGCGGTTGAGGCCAGCAGCATCGCCAGGAACGCGCCGAGCGAGGTCTGACCGAACGGCGCCATCTTCAGGCTCGCCGCCAGCCAGGCGAGATAGCTCACCAGCAACAGGCCCGAGAGCCTCGCCAGCCCGAACGCGCCCGGTCCGAGCCCCGGC
>JADZDV010000440.1 GCA_020850915.1 Chloroflexota bacterium
CTAGGACGCCGGACTGTCCGCCTCGCCGCCACCCTGACCCTGAGACACAGGCGTGCGACCAATGATGTCGTCGATCAGTCCGTATTCCTTCGCGGCTTCGGCGCTCATGAAGAAATCGCGGTCCATGTCACGTGCGATGCGGTCAATGTCCTGGTGGCTATGGTACGCCAGGATCTCTTTGATGCGCTGCTGCAAACGCAGGATCTCGCGGGCACGGATCTCGATGTCCGCCGCTGTCCCTTCGAAACCGCCGGCCGCCTGGTGGATCATGACGGTGCAGTTGGGCAATCCGAAGCGCTTGTCGGCCGCGCCGCCGGTCAGCAGAACGGCGCCCATGCTGGCCGCCATGCCTACGCAGGTCGTCGAGACGTCCGGTTGGATGAGCTGCATCGTGTCGTAGATCGCCAGGCCCGCGTTGACGTAGCCGCCCGGGCTGTTCAAGTACATCATCACGTCGCGCTCGGGGTCCTCGCGCGCCAGGAACAGGAGCTGGGCGACGATCAGGTTCGCGATGTTGTCGTCTATGCCCGTTCCGAGAAAGACGTTGCGCTCCTTCAGGAGCATGGTGAAGATATCGAGGATTCTTTCTCCCCGATTGGTCGTCTCGATGACGCTCGGGACGTAGTAGCTGACGGGCGCCGGGCTCGTGCTTGCGATCGTCTGCCAGTGTCGGAGCGCCGATGGATGGAATGGCGGATTGGTGACGAGCGAGTGGAGCAGGCGGTCCCGCTCGAACTCATCGGGTCGCTTTCCACGCCGCAGGATCTCTCGCGCACGATTGAACAAGCTATGCATCGGACTCTCCGGCCACCTGGCTCCCCGTGCCCGCGAGCGCGGGCTCTGGCGTCTGCGAGTCGGCCTGAGCCGCGATCTCAACCAATCGCTCGAGCGCACGGCGCCCTCGAAGAATGGCCTCAACCTGCAAACGCGTTTCCTGATTTCCCTGGGCCAACCGTGCAGCCCGCCGGGGGTCGGCGGCTGACTGGGAGGCTATCCGGATGTACTCCTGGACGTCGGTCTCCGGCACACGGATCTCCTCGGCGTCGGCGACGGCCTCCAGCACGAGCTGGCGCGTCACCGACTTTCGGCCCTCTGCCAGGAACTCGTCCCGGATCGTCTGCTCGTCCTTGTTGAAGACTTGGAGATACTGCTGGACGCTGATGCCCTGCCTCTCCAGGTTTGACGCGAACTGATTGGCAAGCGATTGCGCGCGCTGCTCCACGAGCTGCGGCGGGAGCTCCACGGTGGAGCCGATCGTCGCCGACTCGACCACGGCCTCCTGGTGGCGCTCTCGAGCTGCGCTCTCTGCCTGCAGCACCAGGTCGCGCCGGATCGCCTCTCGCACCGCGCTCATGCTCTCAAACTCGCCAAGCTGCGAGGCAAACTCGTCGTCCAGCGTCGGCAGGTGCTTCTCCTTCACCTCGTGGCACGTTACCGTGTAGTCGAGGTCCTCGTTCGCCGCCGCCTCACTGGTCTCGGGTTGCGCCTCGCCGGTCGTGGGGCGTTTCAAAGTGAACGTTCGCGTCTCACCCGCCTTCAGACCGTACAGCTTCTCGCTGAAGCCAGGCGCCGGTTCCGCGCCGTTGGGATCCACGACGAACTCGGCATCCCTGGTCTCCATCACCGTGGCGTCGCCCGAGGTGGCTGTGACGTCAAGCGCCACACGATCGCCCATCTCCACCGGTCGTTCGACGGGCACCCATTCGGCGTGGCCCGATCGCAGCCGCTCGACGACGCGATCGATCTGCTCGTCCGCCACCTCAGGCTGCTCAACCTCCAGGCGGATGGAGCGATAGTCGCCGAGGACCACTCGGGGCTTGAGGGGAACGGTTGCCTTGACCAGGAGCGGCTCGCGGCTCGTCAGCTCGAAGGACGGCTGGCCACCCAGCTCGATCGACTCCTCCTTCATCGCCTCGCGAAAGACTTCCGGAACGAGGTGCTCGACCGCGTCCTCCATCACAGCATCCGAGCCGACCATTCGCTCCACCAGGGGGCGTGGCGCTCGGCCCTTGCGGAAACCGGGGACGTTCACACGCTGGGCGAACCGTCGATACGCCTGGTCCAGCGCCCGTTGTACACGCGCGGCGTCGATCTCAATCTCGACAACCATCTGACGGTCCTCGATCTCCCGGGTCGAAATCTTCAACGGGGGCAACCCTCCTGGTGGTGACGTGCGCCGATCATCACTGGGCCTCAGACGGGCCGGCGCGCTGGGATCACTGCTTGCTTGCTGCACTGCTTGTCTCGATTCTAGGACAGGCGAAGGCTACCCAGCAACATGAGGCGCGCCGTCGGGACGACGCCGCCGAAGGAGCTGCCTCGTGGCCCGGCTGAATGCGACGACTGACGCGCACGCGCTACCTCAGTCGGCGAGCTGCCTGGCTGCCCAGGCCTCGACCACGGCGATCGCGGAGGCCTTTAGATCCGGACCGCCCTCGCCGCTCAGCAGCGCCGCGAGCTTCCGCGCGATAAAGGCCGGGCGATGCGCCCACTGGTAGACGAAACTCAGAATGGTGATCTGCTGAAGCCGGCGTTCGAGGCTCAGCTCTTCGCGA
>JADZDV010000441.1 GCA_020850915.1 Chloroflexota bacterium
CAAGGCCCCAATTCAAGTGTGAATCGGGGCTGCCGGTGCCGAAGAGGGGATTCGAACCCCTACGGGTTTTACCCCAACGGTTTTTGAGACCGCCGCGTCTGCCGTTCCGCCACTTCGGCTCGGTCACGAGAGTATAGGAGGCCAATCCGGAGCTGCGCCATGCATGGCGGAGCCCACCTCGGCCGTGCTACGGGATCCAGCCTCCGCTGCCGTAGCCGCCCTCGGTGGTGACCTGGGCCACTCCGCCGCCGGTGACGGGGAAGACGCTCAGTCCCGTGATAGACCAGTACGCTAGGAACTGCCCGTCCGGAGACCAGATCGGGTACGGATCGTCGGCGTTCACATTCGTCAGGCGAGTCGGCTCCCCGCCGCTCACAGGAACCGTCCAGATGTCCCATGGGTTGCCATGCGCGTACGCCGCGCTCGGAAGAAGCCAACCGAACGGACCGTCGCCGCTGGGGCTGGCCAGCGGCGAGTTCATGATCGCCACCGCGATCTTCTGGCCATCCGGTGAGAAGCGCGGACCTGCCAGCATCGGATACGTGCCAGGCGCGACAATCGACCGGGCAGCGCCGGTCGTGAGGTCCATCACAGAGAGGCCGAGATCGCCTCGCTGATCCTGCAGAAACGTAAGGTAGCGACCATCAGGCGAGATATCAGGTCCCAGCGCGCCCTCCACCAATGTCGTAAGCTGGCCGTTGAGCGTGGCGCGCTGGATGCGCTGGAACGGACGACTCTGCTCCAGACCGGCGGCCGAGAAGTAGATGGACTGCCCGTCGGGTGCCCAGACGGGCGTGTCCATGACGTCCCCGGGTCTGGCGCGCCCGACGAGCGGCCGGAGATTCGAACCGTCAGGATCGATGAGATACAGCTCTCCAGAGCTGGCGTTCTCGCCAGCGTGGCGATGGTAGAACGCGATCACGATCGAGCGATGATCCGGCGACCATGCGGCTGCCGAGACGGCCTCCGCCTGCCCGTAGGTGAAGATCGAGGTCGACTTGCCCGCCGCCACGTCGATCGTGACGAGGTCCGTCAGCTTCGGTGCCACAACCCGGCCGCTAATCGGCAGCGAGCGGGCGGGATTGCGTGCCTCGTTGAACAGGCGAGCCAGCGGCTCGCGAGCGAGCAGCAGGCCAATCACCAGCAACGCTGCGAGGACCGCGACGATCGGAAATCGCCCCGTGGCGTCACTGGTCGGCGCCTCGCCCTGGTGACGACCGTCAGGCGGTAGGGTCGGACTTGACCGGCTCCGAGTGGGATTCGCCGGCGACCGGCTCCTCTTCGGAGTCGGCCTCGTCGTCTTCGTCATGTTTCTTCCGCGATGTCACATAGACCAGCACGACTGCCAGAAGCACCGCGCCACCCGCCAGCGCAAGCTCATCCCAGCCGCTGCCGTGGAGAAGGAGGAGGTTCATGGGGCCATTCCGGCCCGGGCCGAGCGCCGGGCGCGCGTTCCGGAGTCAGTATACGTCCCGTGAGATACTCTCGGCAGCGCGCCAGAAGCCCCTGCGCGACCCACGGCGCGCGAGGGAGCACGCTTGCATTTCGTCACCACTCTCGCCCGGCTCGACAACCGGGCAACCTGCGCACTACGGCGTCTCGCCGCGAGGTCGTCGTCCGTCGACCGCGGCCTGGTGTTTGCTGGCCGTATCGGCTCGTACCTGGCCGCGGGCCTGCTGCTGGCTGCCACCCTGCGGGGCGCGCTGGCGGTTCGCTCCAGCGCCCGGGCCTGTGCGGCGCTTGCGCTCGTCTACCTCGCCTGCGACGGCCTCGGCCTCGTGGCTCCGCGCCGCCGACCGTTCGCTGTGCGCGGCGAATCGCCCAGGCTGACCCATGAGCCGGCCCGGTCATTCCCCTCACGCCACGTGGCGTCCGCGACGGCGCTTGGCGTCGTCACCGGGCCTGTCTGCCCCCGCCTGAGCGCCGTTCTTCTGGCAGACGCCCTGCTCCTGGCGCTGGGCCGGATAGCAGCCGGCCTCCACTTCGCGTCGGACGTTTTCGCGGGAGCGCTGCTGGGGTGGTTGGCAGGCGCGCTCCTGAGGCAGCGTCTGCCAAGCGTCGCGCCTGTCCCCGCCCGCGCTGGGTGCCATGGTACGTCCGCGTGACTGACCAGGGAGACGGCCACCCGAGTAGACCGGACGAGCGGCCGCCCACCCAGCGGCCGATCGTCCCGGTCTGGCTGTTCCTGGCGGTGGTGGTCCTCGGCTCCACGGCGATCTGGCTCCTGGCACGCGCCTCTAGCGAGCGGGGCTCCGACGGCGACAGTGGCGTGCTCCTGCTGGCTATCTTCGGAGCAGCGTTCGCCGTGTACGTCGCCAGCCGCTACATCACGGGGAAGTGAGATGGGAGGGTGACGGGTGAGGAGGACGAGGGATTGAGGGCCCGCTGGCGGCTATGCGAGGCGGTGCTCCGCCGGGGGATAACCGATCTGCCCGAGTGCGTCCAGGATAGCCGCTCTATCGACGACCTCGGGGTCGAACTCCACGACGACGTGGCCCGTCCGGGCATCGATCTCCGCGTCCAGAACGCCCGGCAGCATCCACAGCTCCTGCGCGATCAGCGCCTCCGCGGGTGTTACGCAGCAGGAGGTGCCCACCGCTGGACGGACCAGCATGGCCGGCACCTCGAGTTCCAGACGTTCGGCGCTCACCGCGAGCGCTCCGACCCTCGAGCCGCCAGAGCCAATGGGCAGCGTTCACGCACGGATGGGCTCTCCTGAATCCACGTCCTCTGGAAGCGGCCGACCGGCCAGCCGCCGAAGGATCGCGATATTTCTCAGGTCGGGCCCCTTGCCTTCAAAGCCCGGCACTTCCAGGATGAATGGCTGATCGGCCAACTGGGGATGGTTGAGCAGCAGCTCGAAGCCCGCCTCGCCGATATGCCCCTCCCCGATGTTCGCATGGCGATCGACGTGCGAGCCGAGCGGGGTCTTCGAGTCGTTCGCGTGGATGGCGACCAGCCTCGGGAGCCCGACCGACTCGTCGAACAGCTCCAGCGTCCGCTCCAGCCCGTCTCGGGTGGCGACGTCATAGCCAGCGGCTAGGAGGTGGCAGGTATCCCAGCAGACGACGATCCGCTCGTCGCCGCCCAGCGCCCTGATGACATGACGAAACTGATCGAACTCCCGGCCGATGGTCTGCCCCTGCCCAGCGCAGACCTCCATGGCCAGCTTCGCCGAGCCCAAGTATGACGCCAGCACCGTCTCGAGCGCCTGCACGACGCGGCTCATGGCCACGTGGCCCTCGGCAGAGCCGGCGGAGCCCGGATGGAAGATCATCGCCTTTGCGCCAAGCTCGTCGGCCGCCGCGAGCTGCAGACCCAGGCCCTGCACCGACTTCGTGAGGATGTCCGGCCGCTCGGCGGCCAGGTTGATCAGGTAGATCCCGTGGACAAAGACGGGCGCCAGGTCGTGGTCCGCAACCCCGGCACGGAACGCCGCGACCTCGGCTGGCTTCAGAGCCGGTGCGCGCCACATCTGCGGACTGCCGACGAAGACCTGGAGCGCCTCCGCCTGAATCGCCAGAGCCGCCGCCACGCCGCCCTTGACTCCGCCGCCGACATGCGCCCCAATCCGCGCCACGTCCCGCCCTCCTTCGACGCCTCTCAGCGGGAGGATAGCATGGGTCCGAACTCTCGCCCACAGGACTCACGCGAGAACGTGACACCTATCGAAACGCGCACAGCAGTACGTGGCCCGAGGAGAGCAATGGGTGATGCCAGTCAAGGCTGCCTCGATGCTCCTCGGTGACGATGAGGATAACCCGGCTGGCCCAGGTAGCCACGACCGAGCTCGAATCGTAGACGCTGTACGAGTAGCAGAGACCAGCGCACGCACTGCTGCCTTCGCGCCGCTCCACACGCGACACCGCACTCGGTGTTCGCCAGGCCTCCGGCAACCGCGGGCTCGAGGGGTGGGTTGACGCTGGCATGCGACGCGAATAGGGTATGATTAGGACGAAACGTCCACGCACGGAGCGCTGCTCAATGTCATTCATCATTACCGACAAGTGCGTTGGGTGTAGCGCCTGCGAGATCGTCTGCCCCGTCGACGCGATCAGCGGTGTCAAGAAGAGCTTCTACTTCGTTGACCCGAAGGTCTGTATCGATTGCGGCGCGTGCGGTCGGGCCTGCCCCTACGATGCCATCCTCGACACCTACGGCGACCTGGCCGCCAAAGTCCGGCGGACCGAGTGGGCCAAGCCGGTCATCCAGGAAGAGATCTGCTCGGGCTGCAAGTACTGCGTCGAGATCTGTCCCTTCGAGTGCCTCAGCCTCGACGGCGTCGAGGGCATGCCCTGGGTGAGCGTCGCCGTGCTCAGCGATGCGAAGAGCTGCGTCTCCTGCTACCTCTGCGAGTCTGCGTGCGACAAGGGCGCGATTGTCCTACGCCCGCCGGAGAATGTGGCTCCCGCGGCGTCCAGGCGTTTTCAGTAGAACTGGTCTCAGCTCGCTCGCCACGCGGAGCGTGATGTCACCGGCGCCGGTCGAAACTGACTGGCGCCCCTGTCGCGCTCTGGAGATGCCGTGAGCCCGTCGAGGATGGAGTCAGGCCCCGAGATCGAAGCCGTTCGAGACACAGCCGTGGAAGCGGCGCTGGCCGCGGGCGCGGTGCTTCGCCAGGGTTTCGGCGCCGTACGCGAGGTGCGCTACAAAGGCGTCGTCGACATCGTGACTGAGTACGACGTGCGCTCCGAGCAGACGATCGCCAGGATCATCCTGGACCGCTTCCCGACACATCAGTTTCTCGCGGAGGAGGGCTCCACCGGCGGCAGCGACCCGCGCCACCGCTGGATCGTCGACCCGCTGGACGGTACGACGAACTACGCCACGGGTCTTCCGATCTACTGCGTCTCGATCGCCTATGAGCGTGACGGCCGCGTCGACGCGGGCGTGATCTATGACCCGACCCTGGACGAGCTGTTCCTGGCGACGCGAGGCGGCGGCGCCACCCTGAACGGCTCGCCGATGCGAGTGTCCAAGCGAGACCAGCTCATCACCTGCGTCCTGGCGACCGGTTTTCCCTACGACCGGTCGCTGTACCCGCGAGCGATGCGCCTATTCGAGGCGTTGAGCCTCCGCTCTCGGGCGCTGCGGCGGCTGGGCTCAGCGGCGATCGACATCGCGTACGTGGCCGCCGGGCGGTTCGACGGCTACTGGGAGTCCACTATCATGCCATGGGACATCGCCGCGGGCACTCTGCTGGTTCAGGAAGCGGGGGGAAGCGTCAGCGACCTCGCCGGACATCCCCTCGGCATCGAGGGCGGTGAGATCCTGGTCACCAACGGCGTGCTGCACGAGGAGATGGTCAGGCAGATCGCCGCGGCGGGCAGCTAGCGCTAGAGTGGCGTGATGGCGCCCGTTGTGGCGTCGATCGACACTCGCAGGTACGGTCGCCCGGTCTGCCCGTTGTCCGGCCGGTTCGGAAACAGGATCGTCCAGACAAGCTGTTGCTGACCCTCGCCGTTGAAGACCACCTGCAAGCGGACCGATTCGACACGGCTGGAATCCCAACTGCCGGTTCGGTCGGCCTGCCCGGCCGCGGCCGCGATGGCCTGCTCTCGCGAGATCACCGGCCGCGCGTCGATCCTCAGCGGCTCACGCTGGGCCAGGTACCAGGCCACCTGGCTGCTCTCCGAGGAGACGGACACCGCCACGCTCGTCGGCAGCTCCGCGCCGCTCGCGGGATCGGTCAGCGCCCACTTCAGCGTGTAGAG
>JADZDV010000442.1 GCA_020850915.1 Chloroflexota bacterium
CGTAGGGTGGGCTCGGCCCACCACATCCGCGTTGACGACGAGCGGGCATGGTGGGTGGAGCCCACCCTACGGTGCCGGGGCTGGTCGGCTCCGAGAGGGCCGTCTGCAACTGCGTGATCCCTCCTCACGTCGGGATGACAACTGCTATTGGGCCGGCGGACACGTACCCACCTGGCTGCTACCAGTACAGCTACCTGTCATCCTGAGCGCAGCGAAGGATCACGCTGTTGGAGACCGGTAGACGGCGTCGGACCAGCCCAATAGGCCAGACAGCCTCGCGGACTGGTCGGTTCCTGAAGGGCAGTCGGCCACAGCGCGATCCTTCGCTGCGCTCAGGATGACAAATGTGTAGAGGCCTGACATCAAGATCCGGTCTGCTTTATCCCGACGTCTGCAATCCCGCGGCGATGCCGTTGATCGTGTGGAGCAGGGCAGAGGCGCGAGGGGAGGTCGGGTCCGGGGCCTGGCCGTCCGGGGCGGGGTTCTCACGCTCCCGGCGCAGCAAGTGGATCTGGACGGCGTGCATGGGATCGACGTACGGGTTGCGGAGCTCTACGGAGCGCTGGAGGACTGGGGAGCGGTCCAGGATGCGCTCCTGGCCGGCGATCGCCAGCACCCAGCGGCAGGCGCGCGCGTGCTCGGCCTGGATGCGGCCGAAGATCTTCGAGCGAACCGCGTCGTTCTCAACGAGGTCGGCGTAGAGCGCGGAGACTTCGAGGCTGGAGGTGCCGAGCGCCAACTGGGCGCTGTCGAGCAGGCTGCGGAAGAACGGCCACTCCGCGTACATCGAGCGACAGCGATCGAGCGTGTCGGGGTCGTTCGCCAGCATGCGTTCCAGGGCGGTGCCGAGACCGTACCAGCCAGGCAGGTTGACCCGAGTCTGGGTCCAGGACATCACCCAGGGAATCGCCCGCAGGTCTTCGATCCGACGGCCGCGCCCGCGACTGACCGGGCGAGAGGCGATGGTCAGCGCACCAAGTGCGTCGATCGGCGTGGCCTCATGAAAGAACGTGTCGAACTCGGGCGTCTCGTAGACGAGGTCACGGTACTCCTGGCGCGCGGCGATGGCAAGCCGATCCATGAACGTGGCCCAGACCGGGTCCTGCGCGGCGCGCCCGGCACGCGCCGCCGGCTCCAGGCTGGCCTGGAGGACGGCGCCCGCGACCTGCTCGAGGTGGCGATGGGCGATCCGGGGATCGGCGTAGCGTGAGAAGACCACTTCGCCCTGCTCCGTCACCTTGAAACGGGCGTTCAGGGCGCCGCGGGGCTGGGCCAGGATGGCGCGGTGCATCGGTCCCCCACCCCGGCCGACGGCACCGCCGCGACCGTGGAACAGCTTCAGGCGGACCCCATGCGCCCGGGCAACCTCCGCGAGCCGAAGCTGGGCGCGATACAAGTGCCAGGTGGAGGCGACCGAGCCGCCGCCCTTCCCGCTGTCGGAGTAGCCGAGCATGATCTCCTGCTCGTCCGCCCAGCGCTTCAGCTCCACCCGGTAGGCCGGTATCCGCAAGAGCCGGTCCATGATCTCCGGTGCGCGGGACAGCTCGGAGACGGTCTCGAACAGCGGGACGATCCGGACGCTGGGGCCGTCGGGAGCAGTCGCCCGAGTCCCGAGTGCGTAGCGCCAGAGCAGCAGCACCTCCAGCAGGTGGCTCGGCTCCGCGGTCATGCTAATGATGTAGACGTTGCAGACGTCCGGGCCGTGCGCCGCCTGGAGGTCGGCCATCGTTCGGAAGACTTCGAGCGTCTCGAGCGTGGACTGGCGCGGGTCGCGCGCCCCGGGCAGCGTCTCGGGCGCTTCGAGCGCGCGCACGAGGGCCACCTGTCGCTCGGCTTCGTCCAGGTCGAGGTAGGAGCGCGGCGGGCGAATCCCCTTCCTGGCGGGGCGCGGCTCGGGGTCCAGCAGCTCGGCCGCGGCCGCCGTGTGGCGCTCGCTGTGCTGGCGGACCTCGAGCGACAGGAAGTGGAAGCCGAATACTCGAACACGGGCGCGGAGCGCAGCAAGCAGGCTCGCGTCCAGACGAGCGGCGCGGTGGCGGCGGAGACTGTCTCCCAGCAGCTCGAGGTCTGCCAGCAACTCCTCGGGCCGGGCGTACGCGGCCGGATCGCGCGGATCGCGCAGCGCACGCTCGACGCGTTCGGCCATGAAGCGCAGCTTGGCTCGGTACGGCTCCCGCTCCGCCAGAACGCCAGACTGGGCAGCCAGTTCCGGCAGGCGTCGTGCGTCGGCTTCGAGCGAGCGCGCGAGCGCCTGCGACGGCGCGGCCAGTTCGCTAGAGATGCTCAGCCAGGCGCCAAGCTGCTGGAGGTCGGACCGGTATCGGCCGAGAATGGCGCGACGCTGCATCGCGACGACAGCCCGGGTGTGCTCGGGCGTGACGTTCGGATTGCCGTCTCGGTCGCCGCCGACCCAGGAGCCGACCCGCGGGATCACGTCGTCGGCGTCCCGCGCCGACAACGCCCCGGGGTAGTAGCGCTGGACGGCCGTCGCAACGTCCTCGACCAGCAGCGGCACGACACCGTAGAGGCTGTCCGCTACGTTGTGCAGGGTGCTCTCAGCCTCCTCCAGCACGCTCGGCCGCGCCGGTCGCACGTCGCTCGTCTGCCAGAGCAGGGTGATACTGTTCTTGATCTCGTCGCCGAGCGCTGCACGCTCGCGGGGAAGCAGGTCCGGCCGATCGAGGCGTGCGAGGCAGATCGCGATGCGCCGCAGGTGCTCCTGGACCGTTCGGCGGCGCGTCTCCGTCGGGTGCGCGGTGAAGACTGGGTGGATTTCCAGGCGGGAGAGCACAGTCCGGACGGCCTCGGCAGACACGCCGGCCGCCGCCGCGAGCGCCAGCGCCTCGCCGATAGAGTCGGCCCGCGCCGCGTCCGGCGCGGCCAGCTCCCGCTGGCGAAGGGTTCGAACGCGCTGCTGCTGCTCGGCGAGATTGATCAGGTGGAAGAACAGCGAGAAGGCCCGCACGACGCCGCGCGCGAGTGTCTCGTCCAGCTCTTCGACGAGTGGCAGAATGCTGCCGGGTCGAGCAGGATGCTCACGTCGCGCCGCGATCGCGGCGTGCCGAATGCGCTCGACGGTTCGCAGGAGCTGGCTGCCGCCCTGCTCACGTAGCACCTCGCCAAGCAGACTGGTCAGAAAGCGGACATCGCGCCGGAGGGCCGCCTCCACCGCCGCGCTGGTCCTCAAAGACCGCGGTTTCGAGGCTCCGGCGCGAGGTCGCGCCCCGGCCGCGGACTCTGTCGCCATCGCTACCCTTCCGCCGTCACGCGCCCGCCCGCCCCGTCGAACAGGGAGAGCACGAGATCGGGAAAGGCGGTCGCCGAGACCTCCCCGGCCGATCGAGACGGGAGCGACGGGCCGTCGATGATCAGGGCCGGACGGCGTGCGTCGCGATCGCGCGGCCGGCCGTGGGATCCCTTGACCAGCTCCGGCCGGAGCGGGATCGAGCGCGTGGCGGGGTCGAAGAACAGCTCGACCGGGTCGTAACCGGGCTTGCGATGGATGTCTACGGTGCGCGCGAACGGCGGCACCTTGGCCTCGTCCAGCCACCAGTAGTAGTAGAACCAGGCGTCCGCCTCGGCAATGGCGATCAGCTCGCCGCTGCCCGGATGGTCGATCCCGAGCGAAGCCTGCTCTTCGCGCCCGAGGACAGCTTCGACGCCCGGCGTGCTTTCCAGGGCCTGCCTGACTCGGAGCATGGCCTCCGGCTTGACGTAGACGTGTGCCATCTGATGGTCCACCAGCGCAAAGGCATCGGACAGTTCGTAGTCCGGAAACTCGAAGCCGCCGATCTCGCGAACGTCCAGCAGGCCCGCCTGGCGCAGCGCCTGGTTCAGCCCAACGCCGCGGCTGACCGGCGCCATGGCGTACTCCGAGACCAGGACGAGGCTGGTGTCCTCCCGGTCGGGCAGGCCGTCCAGGATCTCCCCGACGATCCGATCCATCGCTGCCAGATCCTGTCGGGCCCGCGGGCTGTCCGGCCCGAAGCGCTGGGTGTTGTAGTCCAGGTGCGGCAGGTACGCCATCAGCAGGTCCGGCTGCTCCCGGCGCGCCGTCTCCACGACGGCACGGGCGATCCATTCGCTCGACTTCACCCCGGCCAGCGGTCCCCAGTACGAGTGCAGCTCGAAGCCGCCGAGGTCCGCCGCCAGCCGCTCGTAGTAGCCCACCGGCTTCGAGTAGCACCACGGCACGAGGTCGTGCTCGAGATGGATCGGCGCGGGCGTCACGACCACGTCCGCCGTGGCGAACATGACGTTCTGAAAGAACAGCAGGGCTGAGCGCCCTCCCCGCTCCCGACGCACACGCTCCCAGAGCTTCTCCCGCTTGACCATGCTCGTCGGCTGATCCCAGAACCGGACGGTGAAGCGATCCCGCTCGTACAGGCCGTTGCAGACAACGCCATGGTCGCGCGGCAGGCAGCCGGTGGTGAGCGTCGCCTGGGCGGTGCAGGTGACGGCGGGAAAGGGCGGCTGGAGTGGCGCAGCCCAGCCCTCGCTGGCGAGACGAGAGAGATTGGGCGTGAGAGACGGGTCGGTCAGGTGATCCAGCGTAAGACAGACGAGGTCGAGAACGACGACGCGCTTGGCAGACATGTCAGTCGGCTCCTTTGGAAGACGGCGACGGGGCTGGGGCTGGTGTGATGCTACGTTACCGCGAACAGGCGCGCGATCAGGAAACCGGGCACGAGCAGCACGGCAACCGCGAGGCCGGCCGGCCAGCCGGCGTAGCCAGCCGCGAACGCCGCGTCCAGCAGGACCAGCCCGAGCACTCCCGCCTTCACCCCCCCGCGCACCAGGCCCGGCGTGGGCGAGGCGAGGCAACGGAGCACTGGCGGAACACTCGCCAGGACGAACAGTGCCAGGAACGGCAGGAAGCTCAGGTCCGGCAGCATGCCGCTGGCGCCGAGGTCCGCCGTGCCCACGGCGACGAGGGTGAGCGCGCTGAGCGCGAAGATGGCGCCGTTGCGAGCGCCGCCCAGCACCTCGCCGCGGCTGAGGTACGTCACGCCCGCGATGTGTACCAGCAGCAGCGCGGCGAGCGGCAGGCGGTCGACCAGCATGGCAACTGACGCGCTGGCGCTGGCGCCCAGCAGAAAGTTCAGGAA
>JADZDV010000443.1 GCA_020850915.1 Chloroflexota bacterium
AGAAGACGCACGTCGCGAGCACCGTGTCGAAGCTGGCATCTGGGAAAGGAAGCGCCTGCGCATCCGCCTCGCGCAGGTCGACCACCCGATTGAGCTCCGCGGCCTTGATCCGCGCCAGTTCGAGCATGCGTGGTGAGAGGTCCATCGCTGTCACGGATAGTCCGTCGGGATAGTACGGAATGTTCGCGCCGGTTCGAGCGCCGATCTCCAGCACGCGCGGCCCATCGACCCGTGTCCAGAGCTGAGCCCGCCAGGGGGCCAGTTGCCGCTCGCCCATTAGCATTATAGAGTCGTAGAAGCGTGCCGTGCGGTCATACCGGGCGCGGGCGAGCGCTGTCGCCCGGGGGTCAAGTGCGATCGTCACGGTCCGCTCCTCTCGCTCTCCCATTCGTAGCCAGCTCATACGGGCCCTCTCAAAGCACGCCGTCCTGCCAGAGCCAACCAGGCGACCGCGACAGCCATGGCGCCAAGCGCCATGAGCTGCGCCTCCTGGAGGCCCCAGAACCAGACAGTCTCGGCACGCAGGAAGGTCAGGGCGAATTTTCCGATGGCATACAGGCCCAGATAGATCGCGAAGAGCTGGCCGTCTCCCGCCAGCCGGCGACGCAGCGACCAGACCACGGCGAAGACGGCCAGGTCCCACAACGCCTCGTACAGAAAGACCGGCTGGTAGGCCACGCCCAACTGGGGCGCCATGGCGCCGCGGTTCAGGTACACCACACCCCACGTCCCGTCCGTCGCTGGCCCCAGCGCATCGCCGGTTACCAGACAACCGAGGCGCCCGAGCGCCTGGCCAAGCACCAGACCGGGTGCTGCCGCGTCGAACAGCGCCCGCACGGGGAGTTTTTCCCGCCAGGCAGCCAATCCGCCGGCCAGCGATCCGCCGAGCACCGCCCCGAGAATCGCCAGTCCACCATTCTGGACGGCGAGTATCAGCGCCGGGTTGGCGGCGTAGAAGTCCCAGCGGTCGACGACGTGGAGCAGCCGCGCGCCCACAAGGCCACCGCCGACCACCCATACCGCGAGATCCCCGATGGGCTCCGTGGGCAGGCGCGTGCGACGTGCCTCCCGCAACGTGAGCCAGATCCCAGTCGCGATGGCCGCGGCGACGGCCACGCCATACCAGGACAGGGCGAGAGGTCCGAAGTGAAGCAGCATGGGGTCCAGGTCGATGACGAGCATGATTAGAGTGTTCCCAGGAGGGCGATGCCAAGCGTCAGCGCGGTGACACCGAGCCCGCCTTTAAGCGTCCCTCGGTGATGGAGCTGCCAGCGACCGAGCCGGTTGAACACCGGTCGCGAGCCAACCACCGCCAGCAGGGCGACGAGCGGCAGGACTAACAGAGCGTTGTAGAGCACCAGGTAGCTGAGCCCTTCGAGCAGCGTTGTCCGACTCGCGAGCAGTCCGAGCACGGCGAGGTAGATCGCTCCGGAGCAGGGCACGGTGCACAGACCCACCAGGATGCCAGCCCCGAACACGGCCGGCAGACTGGCGCGGCTGGTCAGCGCCTGCGGCCGCCCGCCGAGTCCGGCGGGCGTCTTCAAGCGCAGACCCCACTCTGGCACGAGCGCTTCCTGCAACGCGAGCAGTCCGAGGCCGATCGCGCCCAGTGCCGCGGCTCGGCCCACCCAGTGGGTCTGGCCGAGCGAGCTGGCGAAGGTGAGCAGCCCCAGGCCAAGCCCCAGGTACGTTAGGAACACACCCGCCACGTACACCAGGCCGGTGCGCCAGAGGAACCAGCGAGCTGCCAGACCGCGACTGCTGGCCCGCTCGGCCAGCAGCAGGGTGGCCGCGATGAAGGTGAGCAGCACCGCGAACGCGCAGGGGTTGATGCTGTCAACCAGAGCAGCCGCAACCACCAGCGGTAGGGTGAGCTCGTGCCCGCTCATGCGACGACCCGCAGCGTCCCTTGCATCGACGGGTTCTCCTTGCCGCCGCAGCAGACGTCGCAGTAGAACGCGTACTCGCCTGGCGCGGCCGCGGGAATGTCAACCACCGCCTGGCTGCGCGGGCCGACTTTCGTGTCAACTCCCAGGGCTGGGATAGCGAGCTGGTGCCAGCCACCGCCGTCGGTGTGAGCCGAGCTATCGGGATTGATCAGCCGCACGCGCACGGCTTCGCCCGCGCGGGCGGTGAGGACTTGCGTGCTGAAGCCGCCCATCGTGATTTCGACCGCGCGCTCGCCCGGCTGGACCTGCACGCCGTGGGGCCAGAGCAGCACCACGGCGGCCAGTGCTGCCACGGAGACGGCAGCAAACGCCGCGATGCGGACAGGCAGGCTTGCGCGTCGTCGAACGTTTTTCTGGGACGCGCGGTAGCTGATGGAGCGGTGCGCTCGCGCGGTGTGGTCGGAGCGCGTCATGCGGAGCCTCCAGAGATTGTCCGCCCGCGTCGTCGCACGGCTGGAATGACCAGCGGCATCAGGACAATCAGGGTGAGCAAGCCCACCCACACAGCGCCGGCCACGATGGCGGCCGGGCCGACGCGTCCCTGGATCGTGGCGGCGATTGCGAAAGCCGCCGCGGCCAGCAGTGCCAGTGGCAGATAGATGGCGGCCGCCTGGGTGGCCGCGCGGCGTGGTGTCGAGTCCATCGTCCGTGCCTCCTGCTTAACCCGCCTGGATCGTCCGCGCCGCCCGCGGTGCTCCCGCCACCTGGAGCGCCGCGGGCGGGCGGCGAAGAAAGGAGGGCGTGAAACGCTTCAGCAGCAGGGTGTTCAGCGTGACCGACACCGAGCTGGTGGCCATGAACAGCGCGGCCAGCTCCGGGCTGACGACCCAGCCGAAGGCCGGGTACAGCAGACCCGCGCCGATCGGGATGCCCAGCGTGTTGTAGCCGAAGGCCCAGAACAGGTTCTGCTTGACCTTGCGCATGGTCGCCCGGCCAATCTCGATCGCGCTGACCACGTCGCGCACGTCGTCCTTGACCAGGATGATGTGGCCGGTCTCCTTGGCGACGTCCGTGCCGGCGCCCATCGCCATGCCCACCTGGGACTGGGCCAGGGCCGGCGCGTCGTTGATGCCGTCTCCCACCATGGCCACGCGCTTGTCCTCGGCCTGGAGCCGCTCGATCTCGGCCGCCTTGTCGCCCGGCAGCACCTGGGCCAGCACCCGATCGATGCCAACCTGGCGGGCGATCGCCTCGGCCGTGTGGCGGTTGTCACCCGTGATCATCACCACCTCGATCCCGAGGCGGTGGAGCTGCCGAACCGCGTCGGCGGCGTGCTCCTTGAGCGTATCGGCCACGGCGACGATGCCGGCGAGGGCGCCGCCGATCGCCACGAACATGACCGTCTTGCCCTCGGCCTCGCGGGCGGCCGCTTGCGTTGTGAGGTCTCCCAGCTCGACCCCGTGCGCGGCCATCAGCGCCCGGTTGCCCAGCAGCACCAGCCGCCCCTCGACCGTCGCCTCGATGCCTCTCCCGGGCAGGGCGCTGAAGTCGCTGACGGGCGGCAGCTCCAGGGCGCGGTTCTGCGCCTCGCGGACGATCGCCTCGCCCAGTGGGTGCTCCGAGCCCCGCTCGGCGGCGGCAGCGAGTCCCAGTACCTCGTCGGGGGTGAACTCCCCCGCCGGCGCTACGTCCGTGACGGCCGGCTCGCCGCGCGTGAGCGTGCCGGTCTTGTCGAACACGACGGTCGTCAGGCGGGCGGTGTTCTCGATCGCCTCGGCGTCCTTGAAGAGAATGCCGTACTCGGCGCCCTTTCCCGAGCCCGCCATGATCGCCGACGGCGTTGCCAGCCCCACGGCGCAGGGGCAGGAGATCACCAGGACAGTCACCGAGAGCAGGAGCGCGAAGCCAAAGATCCCGATGCTGCCGAGCGTGCCGGGCGTCAGGACGAAGCTGGACTCCGGCCGGAAGTAACGGTCATAGCCCCAGAAGAACCAGAACAGGAAGACGACGACGGACAGCAGGTGTACGCCGAGAATAAAGTGGCCGGCCACCCAGTCGGCCAGTTTCTGAATGGGCGCCCGCGAGCCCTGGGCGCGCTCCACGAGCGTCACGATCTGGGCCAGCATCGTCTCCTTGCCGACCTTCGACGCAGTGAAACTGAAGGCCCCGGTCCGGTTCATCGTCCCGCCGATCACCGTGTCGCCAGCCTGCTTCTCGACCGGCAGCGATTCGCCGGTGATCATGGACTCGTCGATGGTGGAGTGCCCCTCGACGAGCTGGCCGTCGACCGGAATCGACTCGCCAGGGCGAACCAGGACGAGATCGCCCACCCGCACCTCGTCGGCCGGCAGATCCAGCTCCTGGCCGTCCCGCTGGACTCGAGCGCGCTTCGGCTGGAGGCGCATCAGCTTGCGGATCGCCTCGCTCGTCCGTCCGCGCGTCAACGCCTCGAGCCAGCGCCCGAGGATGATGAAGGCGGTCAACAGCGCGGCCGATTCGAAGAACGTCGCTCGCTCGCCGCCGAGCCCCGCGGCTGGGAATAGCGTGTTGACCACCGCGATGCCGTAGGCGGCGCCGATGCCCGTGGCGTAGAGCAGGTTCATGTCCGTCGCGCCGTGGAGCAGGCCGGTCCAGCTCTTGACGAAGAACTGCCTGCCCGGGCCGAAGACGATCGGCGTGGTGAGCAGGCCCAGCAGCAGCTTGTCTCCCAGAAACTCGGGAACGAGCTGGGGCAGGATCCAGTACTCGCGGAACGAGCCGATCATCACGACCATGCCGAGGAGGCCGGAGATCAGCAGGTTGCGGCCCTGCCGACGGATCTCCTCCTGCCGGGCGCGCCGCTCTCGGTCCAGGGCGTCTTCGCTCTCGACACGCTCCGACGCCTCGTAGCCCACGTCGGCCACGGCCTCGCGCAGCGTCGCCACCTCGACGGCGCCGTCGTAATAGCGGACGCGGGCCGACTCCGTCGCGAGGTTCACCTCGGCCTCGACCACCCCGGGCACGCTCCGTAGCGCTCCGCCCACGTGGCCCACGCAGGAGGCGCACGTCATCCCACGCACGGTGAGGGTCAGCTCGGTCGTCGGGACCTCGTAGCCCGCGTCCACGATGGCGTCGATAAGGTTGAGCACCGTCGCGCGGTTCGCGTCGTACTCGACGCTCGCCGTGCCGGCTGCCAGGTTCACGCGCGCCGCGG
>JADZDV010000444.1 GCA_020850915.1 Chloroflexota bacterium
ACTTCCGGCTCTATCGCAATCGGCTGTTCCGTGTCACCAATGTCATCTCACTTCTTGGTCTGGGCGGGTTCATCGGCGTGCTCTTCTTGCTGCCGTTGTACCTCCAGGATCTCGTTGGGGTGCCGGCGTCGGTCTCGGGTCTGACGACGTTCCCCGAGGCGCTGGGCGTGGTGACCGGCTCTCAGATCGCCGGGCGTCTGTATCCGTGGGTCGGGCCGCGGCGGTTGATCGCCGGCGGGCTGATCTGGGCGATGGTCTGTATCGCCTCGCTGGCCTGGCTGGACGAGGCGCCGGAGCTCTGGCACGTGCGGATCGCACTCTTCCTGGCCGGGATGGGCATGTCGTTCCAGTTCCTGCCTATCCAGGCCGCGAGCTTTGCCACGATCAGCTCTGAGGACACTGGCCGCGCTCCGGCGCTGTTCAGCGCGCAGCGCCAACTGGCCGCCGCGCTCGGAGTCGCTGTTCTCGCGAGCGTGCTGTCCGCCGTCGCCAGCAATGCAGCGAAGCGCGCCGTCGACCCCGCGACGCGCCTGGCTGCCTTCCACGCGGCGTTCCTCGTGGCGGCCGGGATGGCGGGCGCGGGCGCCCTGGTCGCGCTGACCGTTCCCGATCGGGAGGCGGCGGGGACGATGCGGAGCCAGGCCAGAACGGCGCAGTGAGCGGCGCACCGGCTCCACGGCGAGTCGAAGAGATTAGAGCGTCAGTACCAGTCGTCCGGCCGGGCCGCCGACGCGGATGATGTCAAGGGCGTCGTTCGCCGATTCGACGGGATACGTCCGCGCGACGATCGGCTTGACCTGGCCAGATTCCACGAGCTGGATCACGTCGATCAGGTCCTGGGTGGTCGAGGAGCGAGAGCCGAGGATCTCCCAGGCGTTGTAGATCAGGTCGTTCGAGTCGACTTCCACTTTCACGCCAGGCAGGTAGCCGATCAGGACCATCTTGCCGTTTGGCCGCAGCGAGGCGAACGCGTCGCCGAGGATGGCCGGCAGTGCCTTTCCGCCGACCAGCGGCACCACGACCGAGGCGCCCAGCCCGTCTGTCAGCTCGCGGACGCGGGATGCGACGGGCGCCGTACGAGAGTTGATCGCCTCTACGGCCCCTAGGCTTCGCGCCAGCTCCAGCTTCTCGTCATCGATGTCCACGGCGATCACCCGCGCGCCAAGCACCCGGGCGAGCTGGACCGCGTGAAGTCCAAGTCCGCCAACGCCGAACAGCACGACGGTGTCTCCCACCGTGACCTTGCCCTGGCAACGGAGTCCGTGAAACGGCGTGCCGATGCTGCCTGACAGAATGCTGGCTGCCTCGAACGGCACGTGCTTCGCCACCCGGTAGCAGTTGCGGTCCGGCGCGGTGACGTACTCTCCGAACCCTCCGTTCCGCTCGAAGCCGAGGCGGGAGCTGTCGCGGCAATTGTTCTCCAGCGCATGGCGGCAGAACCAACACCGCCCGCAGGTGATGTAGACGTGGACCACCACGTGGTCGCCGACCGCGACCCCCTGCGCCCCTGACCCCAGTTCGACCACCTCGCCCGCCAGCTCGTGGCCCGGCACGAGCGGCAGCTTCACCGAGGCCACGTCCCCGTCGGCAACTTTGACGTCCGTGCCGCAGAGACCGCAGGCGCGCACCCGCACCAGCACTTCACCCGGTCCGGGCACCGGGGTCGGCAGCTCCTCGAGCTCCATCGGCGCGCCGAACTCGTGCATCACCATCGCCTTCATCGACCGTCCCTCCTGTTACTGACTGTGTTAGACCCGGGTCATGGTGCGTCCGGTATACCGATCCCTGGCTTACCGTCTCGTGCCACCTCGCCGGGGGCGTCATCCAACTGCTGGCGCATCGCCGGTAGTGTACCGCGCGATCCAGCGTCAGGCTGGGTCGGGTCGTGGCTCCGTCCGTAGAAGGGAGCATCACCACCCGCCCTCACACGACTCGCGGTCGTGAGAACGTCCTCGCAGCATCGATGGCCTCTATGGTCGGCCGAACCGCCATCCGCGGGACGTTTGCGAGCAGTGCCAGGTACCCGGTCACGCCCTCCAGTCCGGGGCGATTGCTCGGCGGGCTCGCGTAGCTCCGGCGGCACCTCCAGTCGGTCTAGCATTAACCCCAGAGCGCCAAACCCGCTCGCGATGCCGCTATCGATCCGATCGCTCAGCACGCGACCAGCCAGCTTGAGCGTGTGGACCTGGAGGCGCTCAGTGCGATCGAGAAGGCGCACTGCCAGGTCCACAGGGGTCTGCACGCATCCGCGTCTCGCGCGGACAGGCCGGTGCCGCTCTCGACATCTACGGCGATCGCGCCGGCCACCCACCCTTTGTGCTGGAGCGGCGCCGCCACGATCGACAGGTCCTTCGCCGGCCCCTGGCCCGGGGCATCCTGGCCGGACACGTTCGCCCGCCGCGGGGTGAAGGCGCGCCAGATCGCCTGATCACGCTGTCCGCTCCGCGGGACGGCCGTGTGCTCGACCGCGGGGCGATGATCCGGCGTGAGACCGTGTGGAGAGGCGACCGGTCGGGTGCGTTCCGCGCAACGAGGCGCAACTCTGGCACAATCGGTCTGGTGAACCCTGCCGTGAGTGGCACGGCGCGGCGGTATGGCCAGATGACGTGGCGCCGCGTTGTCCGGAGCTATTGCGCGAGCGAGTTGGAGCAGCGTGTGAGCGAACCGCGATTCACTCTCCCGGTGATCGACCGTATCGAGGTCACGACGCTCTGTGACAACGTCGTCGACCTCACCGCGCCAGACGTCGGGCCGGCGAAGCGACTGAAGACGGACAAGGCCGATCCCTATCTCTCGTCCCTGCTCTCAGGTCCGCTCTACCGCGGTTTCGTCGCCGAGCACGGGCTGAGCATGCACCTAACAGCGACCGTGGGGGAGCGCTCTCGCTCGCTCCTGTTCGACACGGGCGGCAGCCCTGACGGCCTGGTGAACAACCTCGATCGCCTCGAGATCGACGCTCGTGGCTTCGGTGCAATCGCCCTCAGCCACGGCCACTGGGATCACGTCGTGGGACTCGTCGGCCTTCTCGAGCGACTGGGCCGTCAGAACATGCCGCTCGTGCTCCACCCTGAGGCGTTCCTCAG
>JADZDV010000624.1 GCA_020850915.1 Chloroflexota bacterium
AACCCCGCGCGCCAGATTGACAGGCGGCGGCCTTGCGGCTATACTGCCAGTGCCCCGCCCATGACGGCGCGGGATTCCTGCGCGGCCCGGGCGTGCCGATGCGGACCGCGCTTCCAGCAGGAGCCTGGCCCATGTCTGCCCAATCGCTGCCCCGCCGCATCCTGAGCGAAGCCAAGCTTTACAGTACCACGGTCCGCAACTTCCGCCGCAATGCTCGTCTCTACCTGTTCAGCATCCCGCTGATGGCCCCCGGCATGGCGGCCTTTGGCGTCCTCTACAACCTCTACTTGCTCGAGCTGGGCTATAACGAAATTCTCGTGGGACAGGCCCTCTCGGCTACCGCGCTGGGCACGATGGCGGGCGGCATCCCGTCGGGGATGCTCTACTCGCGCTTCGGCGGGCGGGCCAGTTTCTTCGTCGGCGTCGCCAGCATCATCCTGACCCGCGCCCTGCTGGCGTTGGTGCAGACGCCGCCGCTGATCCTCGTATTCTCCTTCCTCAGCGGCATCGCCAACGCCACCATCTCCACCGTCTGGCTGCCCTTCATGGCCGACGAGACCGACGACGACGAGCGCACCTATCTGTTCAGCATGAACGACAACGCCTGGACGGTGTCGGAGATGGTGGGCAGCCTCATCGGCGGATTCCTGCCCGGCCTGCTGGTGACGTGGCTGGCCCTCGCCAACCTGGCCGACGGCCAACGGTGGACGCTCCTGATCGTGGCCCTGTCGTCGGCCGTGTCCTTCGTGCCCATTCTGGCGATGCGGGGCGGGCTGCCGCCGGAGCCGCAAGCCCCCGCTGCCCCGCCCGTCGGGGCCGATGAGCCACCCCCCCCGCCGCCGCGCCCGGGGATGTCGGCCCGGCGCGGCTTCCTCGGCGGCGCGGCCATCTTCATCTGCTTCGGTGTGTCGATGGGGTTGGGCGGCTTCTACAACGTCTACTTCAGCGAGTTCCACCGGGCCAGCACCGAGCAGGTGGGCCTCTACATGGCGACGCTGAATCTGGTGGGGGTGATTGCCATCACGCTGCTGCCTACGCTGCGGCGGCGCTTCGGCATCGTGCAAGCCAATGTGCTGATGGGGCTGGCGGGCGCGCCGCTGGTCGTCCTGTTGGGGTTGCCGTTGTCCATCGCGCTGGCCTTCCCCATCTTCTTGCTGAGCAGCAGCATCCACCGCGGCAACTGGATGCTCTACCTCAACCTGGTGATGGAAGTCGTGCCACCGCGCGAGCGGGGACGG
>JADZDV010000445.1 GCA_020850915.1 Chloroflexota bacterium
AGCCCTCCTCACCGAGCAGGATGTTGCTGGGCTTCACGTCACGGTGGACGACCTGGTGGGCGTGAACGTGGTCAAGCGCGGAGGCGACGGGACGCAGCAGTTGGAGCGCTCGCGCCACCGGGAGACGGCCTTCGCTCTTCAGGACGTCCTGGAACGTGCCCCCGGGAACGTACTCGGTGACGAGGAAGAGCTGGCCTTGCAGCTCTCCGAAGTCGTGCACCGTGAGAATGTTTGGATGGCGCATTCTCGCCACCATCCGCGCCTCGCGCTTGAAGCGCTCGCGGTTCGTCTCATCCGCCGCCACGACGGCTGGCATGAACTTGATCGCGACGTAGCGATCGAGGGACGCCTGGTAGGCACGCCAGACGACGCCCATCCCACCCCGACCGATCTCGCGGTCCAGGACGAACGGACCAAAGCGCGCCTGCTCGCGGACAACGAACGTCTCCGCCGTCGGCTCGGCGCCCGCGGGCACGAAGCTCAGCGTCGGATCGCCGTAAAACGCGAAGGCGGCCCAGGTTGGTTCGTCGCCACGTCGAGCCCGGACAATCGTCCGGGCCTGTCGAAGCGCCTCGCCAGCTCCGGTGCCCTCGAACCCTTTGCGGTAGAACTCGACCGCCACCTGGCGTGACGCCGGCCCGTAAGATGGCCAGAGAGTGCCGACAAAACCGCGCGTGCCCGCGTTGGCGAGACTGGCGGCCAGTTCTTGCACTTCGACGCCCTGATAGCGCCCGGGGGGCGCGTCGATGACCTGGCCGTGAAGAAAGACGAACGGGTCGCCTTGCAGCACCTCCTCGAAGTCCGCCGCGCCGATCGCCTGACCATCGGCGAGCATGAACCACAGGCCCTGGCGCTGCCCGCCGCCTAGCCGCAGCTCGCCCACGAAGTGGACCGTCGCAAACTCGCCAGCCCGGAGCTCGCGCAAGACGGTCTCTCGAGTTGCCTGCGCGCCTCGCAGGACGCGGAATCCCGCCTGGCGCCCCAGCAGGTCCCCGAGCGCGGCGATCTCCCGCTCCGCCTCATCGAGGCGTCCAGTGGGATTGCCGACGACCAGGAACCCGCGCTGGGCCGACGGCCGCCGACCGGGGTCCGTGGACCGCCTTCGCCGCGAGGCGATCAGGCTGCGCCCGATCGGAATGCGGAGCGCGAGCGCGTCCTGGCCGTCGTGCAGCAGCTCCCAGGGCAGTGAGGCGTCGTTGGTTGTGAGAACCAGACCGCCGGAGTAGCCGGCCAGCTCGTCCTGTGCTACGTCGGGCAAGATCTCTCGGAACATCATGCGGCCAAGCTGCTCGAGCGGGCCGCTTGTGTCGAGCAGGGTGCGTGTGGCCACGAGCGTCTGGTCCATCCCGCGCGGCGCCATGCTCGCGCCGGCGCGCTGAACGGCAAGCTCGATCGACAGTTTGGCGCGCTCGTCGAGGTGAGAGCTGCCGCTCCAGATACTGGAGCGCACGCCACCGGGCGGCGGCAGGTCGAGCTGAATCTGAAAGCTCTCGCCCGAACGGCTGATGTTCAGGCTGCCGAGGCGCAGCGTTGAATTGGAGGCCCCGCTCATCACTGGTGCCTGATCCGTTTCAGTCGCCGCCGGGCAGAACCAGCGGTCCATGCGCAGCGCCGGCTCGGGTGTGGGTGTAGTGTGGCAAACCCGGCTCACTCGTTACAAGCACAGCGGCACGCCAGGGTTGTGGTGCAAGTGGAAAGCCTCCCTCACGCCGGCCCTGTGCGCCGTCGACAGGCGGAGTGGCAGGCCTGGGAGGCGGCGCACGGGTGATCTCTCTATCGGTTATGCTCCCGTTGCGTCCTTGCTCCGCCTCAGGAGGTCAGCACATGACACACCGACTCGGTCCCAGTGGCGCGCGGCGTCTTGCGACACGGCTGCTCGGCGGTGGGCTTCTGCTCTACGTCGTCGCCCTCGCGGCACCGGCCTCGTTTGCTCAGCAGCCTCCGCCCGCTCCGCCCCTGGACCCGGACCAGCTCAAGAGTCAGCTTTCCCAGAGCCTGGCGCGACTGGTGCTGGATCGTCCGGTCAGCCTGGCGCAGCGCGCGCACGCAATCGCCGCCGAAGACCTCGTTCTAGCTCAGGACCTGACGCCCCGACTTCAGGCCGGGCAGGGCCCCAACGGCGGCCCGGTCCCGCTCGGCCTCGACATCGAAGTTGGCCAGCTTGCTGCCGAAGCGGCCGCGTGCGCCGCTGAAGCGGACCGCAACGTCAAGGGCGCGAATCAGGATCTCGACGTCCTGAAGGACGTGCTAGGCGGACAGCTCGACATGGACGGCGATCCGGGACCTGAGCGCTCCATGCGCATTCTGAACTGGCTCGCTACGACCGTCCAGGTGAACCGAGCCAGGAACGCCGCGATTGAGCAGTGCGTCGAGATGTCGATGCTCGGCCTCGGCCGGCTGCGCGCCTACCGGTCGCTCTACGCGGCGTGAGCATGGCGGGTCCGACGCCGCGGCGCCATCCCAGCTACGCTCGCCGGAACACGAGTCGGCTGTCGCCAAGCAGGACCAGGTCGCCTGACGACAGCGACGCTCTCGTAACCGGCGAGCCATTGACCTGTGTGCCGTTACGCGAACCGAGGTCCAGCAGCGAGAAAGCTCCCTCGGATTGCTGGATCGTGAGGTGGCGTGTTGAGACCTTCGGGTCCGCCAGGACGACGTCATTCTCCGGACCTCGCCCGACCGTGACTCGCGGCGCCTGGATGTCGTAGCGCGCCTGCTGGCCGCCAGGCAGTTGAATCTCCAGCCACGCCTGCTTCACCGGAGGCTCGTGGCGGAGCTGCGACAGGTCGATGAGCCGCGTGCCAGCCGAGTCGCCCTCGAGTGGTGCAGGTCTTGGCGGCGTGGGACCGTCACCCTGACGGGCCGGCGGCGAGGGCTGGCCGAGCCCTTCGACGTACATCGTGTCCTCGGACCATGTGGGGCGGGGCGCCTCGGGCCTGCTGAGCGGCGAGAAGATGGCGGTGCGATCGTCGGCACCGCGGCCTGGCGACGGGTTCGTCGTGGTGGGCATCGCCTTCGTGGAGCCCGTGGGAGCAGGCGCGATCCGGGCTCTCGCCGTCGTCGGAGGCATTCCGAGCGCGGTTGTGAAGGCGTCGGCCTGGGTCAGGATCAAGCCGTGGTCTGGCTCTGGAGGGCCCGCGAAGTCGACGATCTGCTGGATTCTCGGGATGAGGAACGGCTGGGGCGATTGCAGTTGGCTCACGATGGCGACTGGCCCGCGGTAGAACTCCCTGGCCTGGCGCGCCAGCTCGTCAGGTCGCACCTCGCGGTACAGCGCTGGCCCGACGGCAAGCTTGACCAATGTCGAGATCACTCGGCTCACGCGCTCGCTTACGACGTACGCGGCGCGATCGGCCGACAGCTCGGAACAGCGGAGCCACCACAGAAACGGCGCGCGAATCGCGACCTGGACCAGGGGAATGCCAAGCTGCGCGTCCGCGCCGCCAGAGAGCGGACCAACCCTGGTGTGTCCCAGCTTAATGTGTCCCATCTCGTGCGCGATCGCTACGAGCAGCTCCTCTTCGTCGAGCCCTTCGACGAGCGCTGACGTCAGCATGATCCCGAACGGCGCTTTCAGACCAAAGGCGACCGAGCGGGGGATCGGGTCCTGGACGACGAAGAGCCGCGTCGGCGGGAGCTGAAAGCGCTCCGCCGCCCGCCTGGCAACGTCGTGCAGGCGTGCGAACTGGGTCGAGGAGACCTCCGCGGCGCGTCCGACGAGCGCCTTCACCTGGAACATCACCACGAAGCCCTGGAGCAGGATAGCTCCGACGATCAACGCCGTGGCTTGTGGACTGATGAAATACGCGCCAATCGTGCCCGCCAGCAGTGCAACAAAGCTGATCGCGAGCGCCAGCCGCTCATGGGCGTAGCGATGGAACCCGATATTGCGCGGGTCGATCGACCCGTGCTCTCCTGGCTGGCGCGCTTCCCAGACTCCGCGCACGGCGATGGTCTCGAATGGGCTCTGTCCGTGTTCGAACCCGGCTGCGCCTCGGTCGTCCAACCTGCTCCCTCTTGCCGCTCCCAACTGGGGGAGCGCCTCCAATTGTAGGCCGGTCCCCCCGGCGAAAGCCGCGCGGGCAGAGCGTGCCCGCGTCGTCGCGGTGCGAAGTGAGGACTTCGCTCTGGCCCGGTTCGCTCCTGGCTGGGCGTGCTCCGCTCGCGCCGGAGACGGTAAACTCCCCACGTCATTCCCCGATAGCTCAACGGTAGAGCGGCCGGCTGTTAACCGGTAGGTTCCAGGTTCGAATCCTGGTCGGGGAGCCCGGACATCGGATTGCGGAGGCGGCCCCGCTGGGTCGTCTTTCGTTGTGCGCCTCTCCCGACGTCGCTTCGGCGTATCATTCATCGCACCATGGCGGGCAATGTCACGTCTGTGAGCGGCGCGCGATCCAGGAGCCTGGACGTCGTCGCATTGAGCTGGACCGTCGGACTCCAAACATGAGCCTGCTGTTCCCAGCGCTGGTTGTCAGCCTCCTGTCGGCTGTTGCGGCCCTATGGCTCGGCTACCAGATGCTGCGCCAGTACGGCCGTTTGCTGCACCGGGTCGACGCGCTGGAGCAGCGTGTCAGGGGACCGGCCCCGTCAACCGCGGCGGCGGAGACACAGGACGCTGCCTCTGGCCTGGCTGGCCTGCCCGTGGGCTCGGTGCTGAACGATTTTGAGCTGCCCAGGCTCGCCGGCGGTGCTTTCGCGCTCTCGAGCGCGCTGGGCCGGCGCTTGTTGCTCCTCTTCGTCCAACCGAGCTGCCCCGGCTCGCGAGAGGTTGTCGCGGCCCTGGCTTCCGCGATGCGGGGCGCGGTCGCTCGAGACTGCGAGGTCTACCTCGTGAGCAGCGGCGCGACGGATGCACAGACTGAACTGGCCCGCATCGGCGCGCCCGTAGGCCCACTGCTCCTTCAGGAAGGTCGTGAGCTTGCGGACCTGTACCGTGTCTCAGGTACCCCGTCCGCGCTGCTGGTAGATCAGTCCCGTCGAACCGCCGCGCCTCTGGCCATCGGCGGTGAGGCGATCCTGCGGCTCGTTCAGGAGGCCAGCGTCGCCCGCCTCACCGCGACTCTCTCGGCAAGAGCGGCCGAGGTCATGATGCTGCAGGCGACACCCAGACCTGGGCGCACGGGTCTACCGGTCGGGAGCCTGGCGCCGCGGTTCAAGCTGCCGCTGCTCAATGGCGGCAGTCTTGGCCTTGCCAGCTTTCGCGGCCAGCGAACAATGATCGTCTTTTCGGATCCATCCTGCCCGCCGTGCCGACCGCTGCTGTCATTCCTCCAGCAAGTCCACGCGGCGCGGTCGGCGCCCCGGATCCTGGTGGTCAGCCGGGGCGAGCTCGAAATGAACGCCCGACTCGTCGCCGACATGGGCCTGACCCTTCCCGTCGTCCGGCAGGAGAATCGTGAAGTCATGCGCGACTATGAAGTGGTAGGTACACCGGTGGCATTCTTGATCGACGAGCGAGGCCGGACGGTTGGTTCTGCCGCGTTCGGAGCCGAATCGATCCGCGCTCTAGCCGAGTCCGCGGCGGCGCTTGGGGAGCCGGTGCCGTGAGCGGTCCAACTGCCCCGGCTCTCGGCTCGCGGTCGGCCCGGCTTGACGACTCGGGTCCGATGGTCTCCGTCGTACTCACGACGCGGGATCGTCCGCGCTTTCTCTCGGTCGTTCTCGAGTGCTACCGCACCCAGACCTACGCTAACCGCGAGCTGATCGTCGTGGACGACGGCGCGGACGCGCCGGCCGACCCGGAAGCTATCACCGCTGTGGGCGGCCGGCTGCTCACTGTCGAAACGGGCACTGTCCTGGGCACCAAGCTCAATCGCGGCCTGAAGCTGGCCCGCGGCGTGTTCTGCCAGAAAATGGATGACGACGACTGGTACGCGCCGAATTTCCTCGAGACGATGGTCGGTGCCGCTCTGGGGAGCTGGTCGGCGTACTGCGCCCCGCTCCTGGCGTTCGTCACGCCGTTCCTCTTCTTCGACGTCGCGCGCTGGGAGGTGCGTCGGTCGGTCAACAACAACATTCCAGGCGCCACGCTGTTCTTCACTCGCGACAGTTGGCAGGAGCGACCGTTCCGCAACCTGCCCGGCGACGAAGATCTCTGGTTCCTCCTGGACCAGCTCTCGATCGGCGCAAACGCGCTGCCGGTTCCGGCGGTCGACTCTTTTGTCGCCGTACGTCACGGTGGAACGGGCACCGACCGCGGCCACACCTGGGTCCACCAATGGGATGGCCAGCCGTTGGAGCACTACCTGCTCGACCGCGAGCTTATCGTCGGCGGTCCGGAGTCGGTCTTTCAGCACTGGGCCCTGGAGGTCTACCGCGCCGTTCGAGCCGACATCCTGGCCAGATCCTCTTGAGCGACCCGCGCCCTCGGCGCACCGAGACATCGAGAAGCGAGCATGCCCTCGATCGAGCGCTTGCCCCGGAATGACCAGCCGACAGCCGCGGCGGCTGTCGGCCAGTTGATCCACGTCCTGACGCGCCCCGCGGACGCGGGGCCGGGCGTTGTAACGGCAGCCGTGACGCTGCTAGGGGCGGCGCGCACGGACCTATCGGCGGCCGAGTTCTCACTCGGCCTCCTGGCGGCCATCGCCTACGCGCGGCCCGAGCTCATCGACGAGACAGTCGCCTCGGCACTGTCCGAGCTGTTGCTCTCGGACATCCTGGATGAACCGATGGCACGGCGGGCGG
>JADZDV010000446.1 GCA_020850915.1 Chloroflexota bacterium
ATCGGAAGATCGTTGTCCGGAGTGACGACGCGCTCAGAATGACGCGCGAGCTGACCCGCGTCGAGGGGCTCTTCGCGGGCATGTCCTCCGGCGCCGTGATGCAGGTGGCCTTGCGGGTGGCCGAGCGTATCGACAAGGGCAACGTGGTCGCCTTGCTGGCGGATGGCGGCTGGAAGTACCTTAGCAGCGGTCTGTGGACCGAGCCCTTCGAGAAAGCCGCGGCTGAGATCCAGACGAAGGTCTGGTGGTGAGCGAACGCTTCGAGACACGCGCCATCCATGATCGGCACGAGCCGGATCCCAATCTGGGGATGCCGGCACCGCCGATTTACCCGACCGCGGCCTTTCGGGGCGGGTCGCTGGACGAGCCCGGCCCGATTGCCTGCTCCCGGGGCGGCAGCGCGACGCGCAAGGCGCTGGAGTCAGCCCTGGCCGATCGCCACAGCAGCCGGTACGCCTACGCGTTCGGGAGCGGCACCGGGGCGGTGCCGAGACCCTTCGATCGCTGTCTGCTCCCGCGCGGCGCGCACACCCTGGCGCTTCGGATGGCGCGGCACCCGGGGAACAGACACGCCACCGCTCGCGGGCTCGACAAGCAGCCATGCGTCGCACGTGCCCACCACCCAGGTCTGCCCAACCACCCCTCACAGGCGCTGGCGGCGTCGCATCGGTCTGGTTACAGCGGCATGCTCTCGTTCGCGCTGGCGGGCGTGTAACGTGGAGCGTGTCTATCTGACCACCGCCCACCGCGAGCTGGTGTTCGACCACGCGCTCAAGGAGCGGCCGAACGAGGCCTGCGGACTGTTTGGTGGGCTTGGCAACCGCGCGGAGGTCTTCTACCCGGTGCGGAACAAGGAGGCGAGCCCGATCCGCTATGAAGTGGACCCGGCGGACCTGCTGCGTGTATTCCGTGATCTCGAGCGGCGAGGGCTGGAGCTGGTCGGCATCGTCCACTCCCACGTCTTCAGTCGAGCGTATCCCTCCCAGACCGACATCCGCCTGGCCTACTACCCGGACGCCTTCTACCTGCTCATCTCGCTCATGAGCGAGACGCCGAGCTTGAAGGCGTTCCGGATAGTGGACGGCACGGTCGATGAGGCGGAGATCGTTTACGAAGGCGCGGCAGTATAATCGAGCGACTTGGACATGGAGTAAGCGAGTCTCATGGCGAACGTCGTCCTCGCGTATTCGGGTGGTCTTGACACCTCCGTCGCGATCAAATGGATTCGGGAGCGCTACGGCCTCGACGTCATTACGCTGACCGTTGACGTGGGCAATCAGCCGAAGCTCGAGCAGATCCGCGAGAAGGCCCTCCGGACCGGCGCTGCCAAGGCGTTTGTCGTGGATGCGCGCGATGACTTCGTCAACTACTTCGTCTGGCCCAGCCTCCAGGCAGGCGCCATCTACGAGGGCTGCTACCCGCTGGCCACGGCGCTGGCGCGACCGCTGATCTCGAAGCTGCTGGTCGACGTCGCGCGCAGCGAAGGCGCCACGGCGGTGGCTCACGGCTGCACCGGCAAGGGCAACGACCAGGTTCGGTTCGACGTCTCTGTCGGCGCCCTGGCCCCGGACCTTCAGATCATCGCCCCGCTCCGCGAGTGGAACATGACCCGCGAGGACGAGATCCGCTACGCGCAGAAGCACGACATCCCGGTGCCGGTGACGATCGCGAGTCCGTACAGCGTGGACGAGAACCTCTGGGGACGCAGCATCGAGGCGGGCGCGCTCGAGGATCCCTGGCAGAAGCCACCCGAAGACGCGTACGCGTGGACGCTCAACCCGCGCCACGCATCGGGACCAACCGAGCTGACGATCGACTTCGAGGGCGGCGTCCCGGTCGCGCTGGACGGCGAGCGCCTGGGTGGTGTCGAGCTGGTGGAGCGCCTGACGAAGATCGCCGGCTCGCACGGCATCGGCCGGATCGACCACCTGGAGAACCGCCTGATCGGCATCAAGTCCCGGGAGATCTACGAGGCCCCGGCGGCGGTGGTCCTCCACGCTGCGCACGCCGAGCTGGAGAAGCTGGTCCTGACGCGAAGCCAGCAGCGGTTCAAGGCGACGGTCGCCCAGGAGATGGCGGACCTGGTGTATAACGGCCTGTGGTTTTCGGCCCACAACCTGGATCTCATGGCGTACGTCGCGAGCACGCAGCGGTTCGTGACGGGCCAGGTCCGGATGGAGCTGGATCGCGGCCACTTCACCGCCACGGGGCGGCAGGCGGCGTTCTCGCTGTACAGCCCCTCGCTTGCGACGTACGGCGAGGGCGACACGTTTGACCACACTGCCGCGGTCGGGTTCATCAAGCTGTTTGGCCAGCAGCTTCGCACGCAGGCTCGCGTCCAGCTTGGCGGTCGCTCGGCGGACGACGTCATGCGGCTGACAGCCTCTCCCCGGCCGATCGCCGCCTCCTCGGGGTCAGAACCCGAGGCATGAGTACAGAGGGACCCGGCAAGCTCTGGGGAGGCGGCGGACGCTTCAGTAAGCCAACCGAACGGAGTGTCGAGCGGTTCACCTCGTCCATCGCGGTCGACATCCGCTTGCTGACCGAGGACATCGTTGGCAGCATCGCTCACGCTCGGATGCTCGGCCGAGCGCAGATCATCCCCGTGGATGACGCGGCGTCGATCGTTCGCGGTCTCGTGGCGGTGCATGGCGAGCTTTCGCACGCGCTACCCGTCGACCTCGATCGCTGGGAAGACGTGCATAGCCTCGTCGAGGGGACGCTGCGGCCGCGAGTGGGCGAGGCCGCTGGGCGGCTGCACACGGCGCGGAGCCGGAACGACCAGGTGGCCACCGATCTCAGGCTGTACGCGCGGCGGATGCTCTGCGACGGCGCCGAGCTGCTGCTCGACTTCCAGGCGGCCTGCCTCGAGCTTGCCGAGCGCTATCCGGATACCCCGATGCCTGGCTACACCCACCTGCAACGAGCTCAGCCGGTCCTCTTCGCACATCACTGTCTGGCCTATGCGGAGATGGCCGGGCGCGACATCTCACGCTTGCTCGACGCCCACACCCGCGCGAGCGTACTTCCCCTGGGCTCGGGCGCCCTGGCGGGTGCGCCCTACCCGCTCGATCGCCCCTACGTCGCCGAGCTGCTCGGCTTCGACGCCATCTCGCGGAACAGCCTGGACGCGGTCAGCGATCGGGATTTCGTCGTCGAGCACCTCGCGGCGCTCGCGCTCGTCGCGGTACATCTCTCTCGACTGGCGGAGGAGCTGGTGCTCTGGACCTCCGCCGAGTTCGGCTTCGCTCGCCTCGATGACGCGTATGCCACGGGCAGCAGCATCATGCCGCAGAAGAAGAATCCCGACGTGGCAGAGCTGGTCCGCGGGCGAACGGGACGCGCCGTGGCGAACCTGGTCGGCTTGCTGACCGTGCTGAAGGGCCTGCCTCTCAGCTACAACCGGGACCTACAGGAGGACAAGGCGGGCTACTTCGAGGCGGTGGAGGTCGTTCACGCCTGCCTGCGACTCACCGCAGAGATGCTCCGGACGCTGGAGATGCGGCCGGACCGACTCCGCGACGCGGCGGGCGGCGGTTTCTCCACCGCGACGGACCTGGCCGATGCGCTCGTCAAGCGCGGTCTGCCGTTCCGCGAGGCTCACGGCGTGGCAGGCGCCGCCGTAGACCTCGCGGAGTCGCGCGGCGTGCCGTTGTGGGAGCTGGACCATGCTTCGCTGGTCGCGCTCCATCCGTTTCTCCAGGCGATGGCGCCCGACCTTTCGGTCGAGGCGTCGGTCACGGGGAGAGACGTTCCCGGCGGCACCGCGCCGGGCCGGGTCGCGGAGGCGCGTCGAGAGGCGCGTGTCCGAATCGCTGCCGACCGCGAGCGAGTAGGGGCGCTGCGTCAGCGGCTGCCGACGATCGAGTCGGTGCAGTGCTGAGCACTCACTGGTTGACGGCAGGGCCGCGGTGTGACTGCAAGCGCGGGCCTCGCTCGTTCTGGCGTCTCTGGCTGAAGCCAGCCTACTATCACGTATAGAGATAGTGATGGGCGTCGCCGCGGCGCCGCGGCGAGATGTGTAGCGCTCGCACGACGGCCGGTGCCATCTCCAGGCTCCCGGTCCGAAGAGTGCGAAGCCCGTCTCTCAGCGAGAGAAACCCAGATTTTGAGAACGGCAGCAGGCCGTTCGATGCGAGGAGCGCTGACTACGTTGGCCGAGCAACCAGACGCCTACGAGCCACGACGCGTGATGGTCGTCGTCGCTCACCCTGACGACGCCGAGTTCGGCGCCGCGGGCACGATCGCCAAGTGGGCGAAAGAGGGCAAGGAGATCGCCTACGTCCTCTGCACCAGCGGTGACAAGGGCACGAGCGACACGAGTATCTCCCCCGAAGACCTGGCCCGGGCGCGCAAAGAAGAGCAGCGAGCGGCGTGCGAAGCGCTTGGCGTGCGGGAGGTTGTCTTTCTCGGGTACGAAGACGGCGTGCTGGTGAGCACGCTGGAGCTTCGCAAGGACATCGTCCGGGAGATCCGGCGGTTCAAGCCGGACGTCGTGGTGTGTCAGGACCCCACCGTGCGCTGGGTCGCCAGTGGATACCTGAACCACCCGGACCACCGGGCCGCGGCCGACGCGACCCTGGACGCGGTCTACCCCTCAGCGCGCGACCCACTCGTCTTCCCAGACCTGCTGGCGGCTGGTCTGGAGCCGCACAAGGTTCGCGAGGTCTACCTGATGACGTTCGCGAACGCGGACACCTGGATTGACATCACGGACACGATCGATCGGAAGATCGCCGCTCTCCAGGCGCACGAGAGTCAGGTGAACGGCCGGCAGAATTTCAGCGACCTTATCAAGCAGCGAGCGCGGCAGACCGCTGAGGGACGTGACATGGAGTACGCGGAGGCGTTCAAGTACCTGAAGCTCGGCTAGTCGCGGGCGGCGCCCGTCGGTCAAGGAGATCCTCCGCCTGCCGTGGACGTCGGCTGGACGGCCTTGCGCGAGGATGCTGCTCGCCGCGGCGTGCCAGGAGGCCGTGCGCCTGGTGCGCCGCCTACGTCCGCGTCGTAGAGCGCGGCCGTGATCGCTGGGCCCGGATGGTCCGCACGACCATGCCCGCGAACAGTAGCATGGAGATGGCGTTGAGGAGCGCGCCGACACGGCGCTCCTCAGCCAGTCCCAGGAGGTCGCCCGCGACTCGGATCAGCAGCGACACGTGGAGGAGCGCCAGCGGAAGGTACAGGCGGTGCTGGTACGGGAACGCCAGGTTCACCACGGCTGGGATGATCGTTGGCGCGTGGGCGAAGATCATGGAGAACACGAACCCGACGAAGATCGCGTGCAGGGCGGCGTCGTAGATCAGACCGGCCCGGAACCGCTCCGGCGCTATGGCCCACAGCAGTCCCGCAAGTACCAGCCAGCCGTAGCCGAGCAGCAGGCTGACAGCGCCGTAGCGAGGCAGGCCGGCGCGACGAAGCGTTCTTCGGGCGACGTCGAACCGGAACAGCCAGATGGCCAGCCAGACGATCGCGAGTCCGGAGGCCCGGATACCCCAGTCGAACGATTCTGCGCTCAGGCGTGTGGTAAGAAGCGCCGCTAAGAGAAGGCCGCACGCGGCGATAAAGACCGCGCGAGCGCCCTGTTTGAGGACGAGCTGGGCGAGCTCGAGGCGCTCGCCGGCGATCGTGAGGACGAGGAACCCTGCCCACCAGGGGGCCGCCTCGAAAAACGGTCGGCCCAGCACCCAGAGCAGGTTGCCGGCCAGCCAGGCCAGCGCGCCGACGATCATCACGGCGGTCGACCACTCGGCGCGCAGCCGGTAGAGGCTGACGAAGATCGCCGCCAGCACCGCGCTGCTGCCGGCGAGCAGTGCCGCCGGCAGAGAGAAGGGGAGCCCGACGAGCATCGCGATGGCCGCCAGGGCCGCCAGTCCCGGAGCCAGGAATGCCCAGCGTCGGTTGAGGGCGACCGCCCGCTCCAGGCCGATCACCACGCCGACAAACCCACCCACCATGAGCGGGCCGTGCTCGGCCGGCAGCGCCGGCTGCAGTGGCGGCCAGGACCAGCCGGACCGCAGCAAGCCTGCCCACATGCCGGCCAGCAGCGCCAGCCCGCCTGCCGCCAGGAACGTTCGGCGGATGCGTGGAGGGACAGTGTCCTTGGTGAACGCGAGGGAGATAGGAGCCTCCAGTGATGTGACCCCAGCACTGTACCGGACCGGCGGTCGTACTGGCAGGCCCCGTTCAGTCCGTTGCGATAGACTGCGGGTGAGGCTCGGCATCCCAGACTGGGGAGGCGGCGCAGCGTATGGCAACGTCACAACGTCGATTACTACTTCGAGCGGCGCAAGTTGTGGATGGAACCGGCTCTGCGCCGATTCAGGAGGGCGCGGTCGTGATCGTTGGCGGCCGTATCGAGGCGGTGGGCCCGGCCGCGACGCTGGCGTCTGAGCCGCATGACGAAGCGGCTGAGTTTGCTGGCCAGACAATCCTGCCGGGACTGGTTGACGCCCACACACACCTGACGCTGAGCGGCACAGGGCGGACGTACGAGCAGGAGGCGCTCGAGCCCGACGAGATGATGGCGCTTCAGGCGGTGCATAACGCCCTGGTGCATTTGCGGTCCGGCGTGACGACGCTGCGAGACAACGGGGGTCGCAATCGGGTGACGTTCGCGGTTCGAGAGGCGCAGCACCGCGGCTTCTTCCTCGGCCCGCGCATGCTGCTCAGCGGACGGCCGGTCACGCACGGCGGCGGCCACTTCCACTGGTGCAACGGCGTCGCCGACGGCCCGGAGGGTATCAGGCGAGCGATTCGCGAGCTCGTCTCCGAAGGAGCCGATCACATCAAGATCATGGCGAGCGGTGGACAGACGGCTGGCAACGATCCCAGCCTCCCCTCCTACAGTGTGGAGGAGCTGCGGGTGGCCGTGGAGACCGCGCACGGTCTGAGTCGTCTCACGACGGCGCACTGCCGCGCGACGCCCAGCATCGTCAACGCGGTGGAGGCCGGCCTGGACTGTATCGAGCACGCGGGCTTTCTCGAGCACGTGGAGCCTCGTCGGTACGGCGAGGGGATCCACCACTCATACCGCATCCGTTACGAACCGGTCGTCGGCGAGCGGCTTGCCCGCTCTGGCATGTTCGTCAGCCTGACATTGCAGGCCAACGGCTACCACACGCTTCGTCGTCTGGGAAGTCCTGGTCGTCGCGTGAGGCTTGATCCCCTGGAGCGAAGCCGGGTTGATGAGATCGATCGGGTGACCGAACAGAAGCTGGAGGTCGTCCAGCGCCTGATCGGCCTCGACATGCTGGATCGCCTGGTGCTCAGCACCGACGCCGGCCCCTCCGAGGTCGATTTCGGACGCCTGCACTACAGCGTCGAGCTCGGAGTGGCTGCTGGTATGACGCCAATGCAGGCGATTCAGGCGGTGACAGCCGTCGCGGCCACTGCCTGCGGGGTGGGGCACCTGGTCGGCACCCTGGAGCCTGGCAAAGAGGCGGATGTTGTCGTCGTGGACGGAGATCCCCTCGGCGACATTCGCGCGCTCTCGCGTGTCTCCGCGGTGTACCGGGCCGGCGCACGGGTGGTGGACGCCGGCACACCGCCGCCGCTGGAAGAGGCGTGAGGGGCGGGTGTAGACGAAGCGGCGCCCGGCGAGAACGCCTGGCGCCCCTGGGAGCAGCCAGTCTCGGTCCGTTCCAGGTTGCCAGTTGAGCCTCGGCGCGCCGCGGGAACGCTCAAACGGTCTTGAGATTGGAGTCGGTCTCGCGAGACGCGGCATGTGGGTGCTCGCTTCGAAAACCGTTCGCTCAGCATCAGCCGAGAGCGGCGATTCCAGGCGCACGCCCCGGGGATGGCTTCGTCGAATCGACAGCGGATCAGAAGGACCGACAGTCGAAGCTCGTCGAGCTGGTCCGTTCGGTCGTAGGTCGCGAGGCTGCCGGAGACGGAGAACTCGTTCGGACCCCACATCGTCCGCGGACCTGAGTGCCCGCGCCCTGGATGGAGCGAAGCAGCGGCTCAGGCCAGGGCTGCACACGGCAGCGGTCGTGCTTGCAGAAGGCGGCCGTCCTCGGACCGACCCGAACGCCCGCGGCCGAGCTGAAAGCAAAGGATGACCGGCCGCTCGACCCGATCCCACGGGGTAGTCGATCAAGCGCAGGGTGAGCCCGTTCTCGTTGTCCTGGGAGTCCATCCCGGCGCGACAGGGCCACCCGTCCACGTTGATCCGGTCTTCCCACTCCATCTCCGCGACGCGGATGACCTGGGAGCCGGCACTGGTCTCCATCCGATGCGCCTCCCACCAGCCTGGAGGTGAGCAAGTCGGAAGCCAGCGGTTCTTTCATGCCGCGGGCTACACTTGGAACAAGGCCAGGTTCCTATCGGCTCGAGCCGCGGCCGGGGGACCGGGCCGCGAGATCAGCGCGCAGCGAGGAGTCGCGAATGGCCGGAGATCGAACTGAGCGCGCCCGGAGGCGCGGGAATGCCCTGTTTGGCGAGGGCTTCACCGAACGGATCTTCAAGGAGTACAGCGAGTGGGATCCCGAGTTCACCGAGCTGTTCATGGGCTTCGTCTACGGCGGGCTCTACGATCGGGAGGTAATCCCGCAGAAGTGGCGTGAGATGCTCGCGGTGGCCGCCTGTGTCTGCGCCAACGCGCTGCCGATGCTGGAGAACCACGCCAAGGCGGCGATCCGCATGGGTGCCACCAAGCAGGAGGTCCAGGAAGCGATCCTCCAGATGGCGACGTACGCCGGCATGCCGTACACGCTCCTCGCCATGCGCCACTTCCACACGTTCATGAAGGACTGGGATCCCAACGCTGGCGTGAGGCCGATGGAAGAGCGCTCGTAGGAGGAGCGGGGCCGTGGTCGCGGGCGTGCGCCGTCTGACGCGTGGTCGTTTCATCGCCGGGGCGGCGGCGCTTTCGGGGTTGCTCAGCGCTCCGCTCGGTCGGGCCGCGGCCCAGGATGCGAAGAACTTCTCCCTCGAAGTCGCCTGGGATGGGCGAACGTGGCGTTTCGACAACGGCCAGTCCGGTCCACCGGCTCGCGGCTGGACCTTTACCGTGCAGGGGAAGCTGTTCCCACCCGGCACGTTCGGGCGCGGCGGGGGCGGACCGGACGCCCCTGGCACTATCGGGACCTGTGTCTCGCGAGGCGTCTTGCTGGTGGACGCGGCCGAGATGGTCCGCGGTGGTGTCGCTCAGGCGATGGCGACGCACCTGCTCATGTTCGACGAGACGACCATGATCGTGAGCGAGGGTATGCAGGGAGGTGGGAAGTTCACCCGGGCGATTGTTGGCGGGACTGGCATCTATCTTGCCGCCGAGGGCTACGTCATCGAGCAGCCTTTTGGCACCAACGAGTCCATGGTGCGGCTCGGCACGGAAGGTGAGCTTGCAGCCCCGAACGAACTGTTTGTCGTCAGCCTGCTCTGACCCGGTCGCGGTGGCCCCATCTGGCCGGAGGACTGGACCGGGTCAGCGCGTTACTCCCGGGGGCGACAAGACGGGTCTGATTGCAGATCCCGCCCTGGCCCAATCCGTGTCTCAGTCCGGCAGCTCGCCGCAGCCAGTGGTCATGTCGGCCTTCAGGCCCTGTGCTTCGAGGAACGAGTCAGAGACGCGGATGCCCTCGGCCGTGACGAAGCGCCCCACGCAGACGGTGTTGTTCTTGATCAGGCTTAAGAGACCGGGATCCTTGACGTGGACGTCGATCACGATGCCGAGCGACAGATCGAGAATCTCCAACGTCATACCGTCCGCCGCGTTGTTGACGTGGTAGACACGCCCGGCAACCGTGCTGTCGCCAAAATCGGGATTGCTCTGATCCTCACCGGGCGAGGCGTTGTCGTCGTCCTGCGCCCAGGCCGCGGGTGCGACCACGGTGGTACTCAGCGCAAGTGCCAACCCCAGTGCCAGGGTGGCGGTGCGGCGCAGCGCTCGGTACATAGATATATCCCCCTTGTAGCCGCTTCCAGCGCTCTACGGCGCCGTCCGAGACCGGCTGACAGTCACCGTCCCGTTCTGGCGCGGCTATCGCTCATACGGTACGCCTTTTCTGTATCGGCTGGCAACCAGGACTCACTCAGTGCCAAGCGCCTCACTCAGGCGGCGGATCCCTTCCTCGATCCGCTCTGGCGAGACGTTGGAGAAGTTCAGGCGCCTGGTGTTGCGCCCGCTGCCGTCTGCGTGACAGATTTGACCCGGCAGGAACCGAGCCCCACGGTCCAGCGCGCGCGCCAGCAGCTCGTTGGTGTCCACCTCCTCCGGTAGCTCAACCCACACGAACAAGCCCCCCTCCGGGCGAGTCCAGCGCGCGCCAGCGGGAAAGGTCCGCTCCAGCGCGTCGAGCATCGTGTCTCGACGCTCGCGGTACATCGAACGAATGAAGGCGACGTGATGCTCCAGGAAGCCGTCCCGAGCTAACTCCCAGACGGCGATCTGGGAGATGCCGGTGGAGCCTCGATCGACCCGCCGTTTCACCGCCACTAGCGCGTCGCGGAACGCTGGCGGCGCCACAACCCAGGCCAGGCGGAGACCCGGCGCCAGGATCTTCGAGAAGCTGCCGACGTAGAAGGAGCCGCGGCCACTGGCAAGCGCGGTGATGCTCGGTATCGTAGCGCCCTCGTAGCGCAGCTCGCCGTAGGCATCGTCCTCCAGGATCGGCACCGCATGCGCTGCCGCGATCTCTGCCAGCTTCGACCGCCGCTCCAGCGGCACGGTGTGGCCGGTCGGGTTCTGGAAGCTCGGCACCACGTACAGCAGCGCCGGACGCCCGCCGGAGAGCCGCGCTTCGAGCGCCTCGACGATCGGGCCGTGCTCGTCGGTTGGCAGGAGCCGATAGCGGGCCTGGTAGACGTCGAATGCCCGGATCGCCGCGAAGTACGTCGGCTGCTCGACCAGGACCGTCGAGCGCGGACGCAGGACGAGCTGGGCGACAAGGTCGATCGCCTGCTGGGAGCCACTGGTGATGACCACGTTCTCCGCGGTGGTCTCGATGCCCGCGGTGATAGCCAGGCGCTCCGCGATCAGCTCCCGGAGGGGCGGGTACCCCTCCGCGGGCAGCTCCCCGAGCGCCTCGTGGCCCCGGTGCTGGAGCACGCGGTCAAAGGCTTCGCGCAGAGCGTTGACCGGCACGGCCTCGGCGGCCGGCACGCCCCAGGCAAACGAGATAGTGTCTGGGATCTGGGTGACGCGAAGGCTCGAGCTGCTCTTCGCGCCAGCCAGCTCAGCGGCGGCAGCGCTCAGTCGGACGCCCCACTCCGTGCGCACCGTTGTCTCGGTTGCTCTGCCGGCCGAGCTGGCGTCAGCGGGCCGTCACGCCCGACAGATAGCGATCCAGCGTTCGTCCCAGCCGCTGCACTCCCTCCGTCAGGCGCTCCGTCGTGACGTTGGAGAAGTTCAGTCGCATGGTGTTCCGGCCGCCGCCATCGGCGTGGAACGCCTGGCCGGGCACGAACGCGACGTTGTCCTTGACGGCCTCGACCAGCACTTCCCGCGTGTCGATCCCCTCGGGCAGCTCGGCCAAGATGAAGAGGCCGCCCTGTGCCTTCGTCCAGCGGGTGCTAGCGGGGAAGCTCCGTTCCAGCGCGTCCAGCATGACGTCTCGACGCTCGTGGTAGATAGCCTTGATCTTCTCGACGTGAGCGTCGATGAAGTTGTTCTTCGACACCTCGTAGGTGACCATCTGGGAGATCGTGCTGGTGTGCAGGTCGGCGTGTTGCTTGCAGAGGACGACGAGCTCGTACAGCTCGGTCGGAATGACCATCCAGGCGAGCCGCAGACCGGGCGCCAGGATCTTCGAAAAGGTCCCCACGTAGATGACGCTCTCGTTCTGGTCCAGCGCCGCCAGGCTGGGCAGGTGCTGTCCCTCATAGCGCAGCTCGCCGTAGGGATCGTCCTCGACGATCGGCACGCCGTGACGGCCGGCAACCTCCAGGAGCTGCTTGCGCCGCTCCAGGGTCATCGTCCGTCCGCTTGGGTTCTGGAAGTTCGGGATGGCGTAGATGAACTTGACGTGTTCCCTGGAGAGCACCGCGTCCAGCAGGTCCGTGCGCATCCCGTCCTCGTCCATCGGCACGTAGGCGTAGCCAGCCTGGTAGGCGTCGAACGCCTGGAGCGCGCCGAGGTAGCTCGGCTTCTCGATGAGCACTCTGTCACCGGGGTTCAGGAAGATCTTGGCTAGCAGGTCCAGCGCCTGCTGGGAGCCGTTGGTGATCAGGACGTTGCCAGCGGTTGTCTTGATGCCGTTTGTCCGGCCCAGCCGCTCCGCGATCTGCTCGCGGAGTGGCAGATAGCCCTCGGAGATGCTGTACTGCAGCGCCACGCTGCCCTGCTCACGGAGCACCCGATCGAACGCCGCGCGGAACTCCTCGATCGGAAAGACCTCGGGCGCCGGCAGCCCGCCAGCCAGAGAGATGACTTGGGGCATCGTGGTGACCTTCAGGATCTCTCGAATATCGGAGGCGTGCATTCGCTCCGTACGCTCCGCGTACAGCGTGTCCCAGTTCACAGACATGTAAGACTCCGCTCCCTCTACTGCTCCCAAGTGTAGTTCCGGAGCGCTCCGCTGTAGTAGCATTCGTGGCCGCTGGCGACCCGGCCGGCGCGGAAACGAAGAGCCGGGGCACCTCGTGCGCCCCGGCTCTTGTGCGCCAGGCGTGGGGGCGCTCAGCTCCGCGGGTAGAGCGCCCAGCCGTTTTGCCCAGTGCGCGCTCGGTAGAGCTCGCCCTGGGCGGTGGTCACGTACAGGGTCGACAGATCGGAACCGCCAAAGACGCAACCCGCCGGCTGGTCGGCCGGTACCGGGTGGGTCTCGAGTACGCGCCCTTCGGGCGAGATCACGCAGACCATCGGTCCCGCGCCGCTCTGCTTCGAGCCAGCGCACGCTACGACGTTCCCCTCGGCATCCTGGGTCAGCATGTCCACACCGCGGTGGATCCCGCGGTAGTCCTCGCCAAACGTCAGCAGCACGCGCGGCAGTCCGAGCGTGCCGTCGTCCTCGATCGGGTAGGCGCGCAGCTCGCGCGTGCCGTTCTGCTCGTCGCTGTTCTCCGAGACGTATAACGTCTTCTGGTCTCGCGAGACCAGGACGCCCCTTGGCGCGGTGGTGTCGTAGGTTGCGCGGCGGATGCGCCATCTCCGATCACCGCCCTGCTCGAGGCAGAGCACCGAGGTGTGCTCGATCGGGTCCTGGAGGTGCGGACCGGAGACTGGCAGGCTGCTGTACGCGTCGCTGAACCAGATGCGGCCCTTCGCGTCCACCGACAGGTCGTACGGCTGGTTGTGCCAGCGGCCGTCCGGCAGCCGGTCGTTCAGCAGCGAGGTCGAGCCGTTGGCGTTGAACTGGACGATGCGCCGCGATTGCGCCTGGCAGCCGTACAGCACGCCGTCCGCCGAGAAGCCGATGCCGTAGACGCGGTTTGTGTAGAGCCGGTAGTCAGACATGGTGCCGCTGCGCGGGTCGTATCGGATGATCCGGCTCGTCGGGTTGACCGTGCCAAGTTCGACCACGCTGAACAGGAGCGTCTCGCCATCCCAGGCAAGTCCGCTCGCCGGCCCTTCGAACGGGCCGGCAACCTTCTCGAATTCCCAAACCATCAGTGTCCTCCAGGCCTCAGACCGGCACACCCGGGATGTTCAAGCGGACGCGGTACACGAACCCGAGCACCGTGATGTACAGGCCACGCCAGTCGTCGTCGCCCCAGCCGAAGTTGGTCGAGTGGTGCGGGATTGCCAGCCGGCCGATCAGGTTGCCCTGGGGGTCGATGATCTGAATGCCCAGCGGACCGGTGACGTAGACGTTGCCCTCGACGTCGCACTTCATGCCGTCCGGCACGCCAGGCTCATTGCCGACCGTTCGGAAGAAGAGGCGGTCGTTGGTCAGCGTCCCGTCTGGCTGGACGTCAAAGGCGCGGATGAGCTGGTCGCGCGTGTCGTTGATGTAGAGGATCTTCTCGTCCGGTGAGAAGCACAGGCCGTTCGGGTAGGTGAAGTCCTTCACCACGAGCGACAGGTCGCCGTTCGGCGCGATGCGGAACACGCCGTGGAAATCCAGGTAGCGCTGGATGTCGTCGCCAGCCATGCCCACGTTGTAGACAGCCCCTGACGGGTCGGTGAACCAGATCGAGCCGTCCGACTTCACCACCAGGTCGTTGGGCGTATTGAGCTTCTTGCCTTCCCAGTGCGTCGCCAGCGCCGTCGTAGAGCCGTCGTGGTTGAGCCGCCAGACGCTGCGCGAGCCCCAGCCCGCGACGATCAGCCGGCCGTCCGCGTCGAGCGTCATGCCGTCGGCCTTGGTGGACGGCCGCATCACGACTTCGAGCCCCTTACCGGGCGTCCACTTGTAGATCGTGTCCCCGGTGATGTCCACGAAGAACAGGCAGCCTTGACGCTTGTCCCACACCGGGCCTTCGCCGAACTGGATGTCCGACGCGATGACCTCGAGCGTCGCGCCCTTCGGCACGATCCGCGCGAGGGCCGGTGTTGCCATGTCGTAGTCGAGTACCTGCACCGTGAGCTCCTTTCTCGAACGTTAGCTCCAGGCGAGCGGGGCGACCGCCTCGATGTCCGTCACGACGTCCACCACCACCGGCCGCTTCGCGGCGAACGCCTGGTCCAGCGCGGACGCGAGCTGGCCTGGCCTCTCGACCCGGATGCCAACGCAGCCCATCGACTCGGCCACCCTTGCCAGGTCGACGTCGTCAAACACCCACATCTCTCGTCCGTCCTGGCCCTGCTTGCCGCCGTAGGCCTGGTCCATGATCTGGATCTCCTGGTTCAGGGAGCGGTTGTCATTCACCAGGACGACCAGGTTGATACCGTAGCGCGCAGCCGTCTCCAGCTCGGCGAGGTGGTAGTACAGACCGCCGTCGCCGGTGAAGCAGAGCACCGGTCGGTCGGGGAGGGCGCACTTCACGCCCATGGCGCCCGGGAAACCCCAGCCGAGCGAGCCGGCGCAGCGGATGTAGCGCTGTGAGGCGTAGTTCAGGTCCACCTGGGCGCCCGTCCACATGCCGGAATGGCCGGTGTCGGAGACGAGCACTGCGTCGGACGGCAGCCAGGCGGACAGCTCGCGGCAGACGCGCTCGGGCCGCATCGGCACGACCTCTGACTCGGCGTAGTTGCCGATCATGGCCTTCCACTCCGCCAGGAACGCCTGGGTTCGCTCGAGCCACTCGGTCCGCTCCGGGCCGCGCTCCGCCAGCTCGATCATCCGCCGCAGGGAGACTCTGGCGTCGCCCAGGATGGAGGCGGCGTTCGGGTAGTTGCGGCCCAGCTCCTCCGGCGCGATGTCGAGCTGGATCACGGTGGTGCCCGCGCGAGGCAGCTTCCAGAAGTGGGTGACCTGGCCGCCAGTGTGGCTGCCGATGAAGAACACCACGTCCGCTTCCGCGACAGACTTGTTTGCGCAGGTGCGGGAGTACGTGCCGACCGCTCCGAGGGCTAGCGGGTGGTTCTCGGGCATCTGGCCCTTGGCGTTCAGCGCCGTCACGACCGGAACGTTCAGCTTCTCGGCCAGCTCCACCAGCTCCGGGCCCGCCTGCGACGCGGCCACGCCGCCGCCAGCGACGATGATTGGCCGCTTCGCGGCGGCGAGAATCTTCAACGCCTGGCGCACGCGATCGAGGTCCGGCTCGGGGCGGAACGCGGGGTAGCGACTGTAGTCCTGCTCGAAGATCAGGTCGAGATCGCCTTCTTCCTCGGCGACATGGCCGTGGTTGCCGCGGAACTCCAGGTGCACCGGCCCCGGAGCGCCGGTCGTCGCGACCCGGAACGCCTGCCGAAGCATGTCCGGGATGCGGTTGACGTCGTCCACCTCGGCGTTCCACTTGGTCACCGGGGCGAACATCGAGAAGTCCTCGATCTCCTGGTACGGCCGTCGGTACTTCGAGTCGGGGTGTCGCCCGCCGGTAATGGCGATGACCGGCGAGCCGGCCATGTAGGCGTCGCGCAATCCGGCGGCCAGGTTGGCGGCGCCGATCGTCTGGGCCAGGGCCAGGCCTGGCTTGCCAGACGCCCGCGCGTACCCGTCGGCCATGTAGGCGGCGGCCTTCTCGCCGTGCGTCACCACCCTGGTGATGCCCTTGCCCTCCATCGCCGCCATTGCAGGGATGATGATCGTCGGGACGAAGAAGAGGTGGCTGACCTCATACGCGGTCATCGCTTCCGCGAAGTAACGAGCGCCTGTCATCCTTGGCACGGCATGCCTCCTGGTTGGTGTGGGTCGAACAGGTCCACATCGTACCGCTTCGGGGACGCGGCGGGAAGCCAGGCTACTCGATGGGGTGCGCCCGAAACATGTTGCAGCGTGGTCGAGAGACCGGTAGCGCCCCGACACCGGCCGTTTCAACACAAGTCGGCTGCATCCTACCGATGACACTGCCGGCAAGGCTGCCTGCGCATCAGGCGTCGCGGGTGTCGGTAGTCATGATCCGTCAGACGATCCCCTCATTCCCTCGGCGGTCTGGCCCACCAGCCTGTCGAGGATCGGGCGGTGCGTCCGGAACATCAGGTCGATGACCGGCACGGCCAGACTGAGAGCGTTGCCTCCGTCGCGAAGCGCGCGCTCGATCAGTGCGGCTGGCCGCGTTGTTGCGGGCCGCTGCCGCGCGGCGGGTATCCTTCCAGCGTGCAAGCAGACCGGGTCGTCGTAGACGACGTCAAACCCCTGCCTCGGGTCGAAGAGCAACTGGAACGCCTCTTCGACGACCAGACGCTCCAGCGCGTGCTCGCGGCGGAGCCTCCCAGGGGGCTTCGGCACCGAGCCGAACAGCTCTACTGGACGCGCCGGGGTCACCCGTGGCCGGTCTGGGTGCCGGGCTGGGTCTGGGTCTCCGAGCGCCTGGCCGTTGGCTGCGCCGAGTCGGCCAGCACGCCTGATGTCCTGGCAGGATCTGGCCTGACGGCCGTGCTGTCTTGCCGTGCCAGGTCGGAAGCGGACGACTGGCGCCGGGCCCGAGCGTTCGCCGAGCACGGCCTGCTCGCGCGCCAGATCGGCTGGCCGGACTGCGCGCCGCCCAGCCGGCGCGCCCTGCGGATGGCAGCGGGCTGGGTCGTTCAGCAGTTAGACAGCGGCCACCGGGTGTTCGTGCACTGCCGCTGGGGTGTGGGACGATCGGGCGTCGTCGCCATGGCGGCCCTGGTCAATCTGGGCGCCACGGCGGAGGAGGCGTACTGGCGCGTCTGCCAGGCGCGCCCGCACGTCTTCCCGAACCTCACCCAGACCCGCGCCCTGATCCGTTACGCCGCCAGCCTCGGCCGCTGACCTCTCGACCGCGCTCCGGCCTCAGTCGTCGTCGCCGCCGAGCCACTCGAGCGCCCTCTTCTTGCGCTCGCCAGCGTCGCCGCTCTGAAACGGGTTCTTCCCGCCGGCTTCCTGGCGCGGTCGCAAGAACGGATTGAACCCGGGGTCGCGCGGCGCATCAGGGACTGGCCCGCCGGCGAACGGGTTGTCCGCGTCCACCGTCGAGGTCTTCCGTTCCGGAGCCGCCTCGCCCACTGGCAGCTCGGCCAGCCAGCGCGCCAGCATGGCTGCTGAGGTCTTCGCGGCCGGCTGGCTGTCGAACGTGCTGTCGAAGACTTCGAGCGGCGGCGCGTTGGCCGGGTCGAGGCCGGTGGCCGGGCCGAGCTGGCGGACGCTCAGGCGATGCCCGCCGTGGTCGACCTCCAGCTCGATGTGCTCGTCGCCGTGGAAGTCCAGGACGTCGCGCTTGATCCGCGCGCCGCGGCTCTTCAGATAGTCCACGGTCAGCCGGTCGAGACGGGACTGGACTCGCCTCGCCAGCTCGTCGTAGTCGTAGTCGAACAGACTCATCGCGCTTCCGTCCCGCTCAGATAGCTGTCAGGTCGCGCTGGCCGCGGCCGGCGCGGTCAGCAGGTCTACCAGGTCGGTCGCCCGTTGCTGCCGCTCCAGCGAGAGACACAGCTCGATGGCGCGGTCGAGGCGCTCGGTCGAGATTGGGCGCGCCGCGTACGAGGCGCAGCGGCGGAACTTCGCCGTGAGCCCGTCGATGCCGAGCGGCGTGTTCGGATGGCCGAGCGGCCACTCCTGGTACTCCCGCTCGATCCGACCGTCCGTCAGACGAGCGGTCACCAGGGCCGGCGAGATGCCGCGCCCGCGCTCGGCGTCCATCTGGGCATCGGCCCGGCAGGAGACCTTCTGGGTCATCGCGAGCACGGTCGGATCGACGATCGTCTCGGGCGTGAAGTCCTCGAGCCGGACTTCACGCCGCAGCAGCGCCACGGCGGCCGTGTACGGCGCGCTGAACTGCGCGTCGACGATCGTCCTGGGCCGGCGCTTCGCCTCGATGGGATCCACGATGCTATCGAACGCGGCGCTCGTCAGGGCGATCTCCACCGACTCGACGTCCTCGGGGCGGACGCGTTGCGCCAGGCGCAGGCTGGCGTCGATCACGCCGTGGGTGAAGCGGCAGCTCGGATACGGCTTGTAGCTGAGCTGGGAGTGGACGAACGCCGTGCCGAGCCCGTCCAGGACGACGTTCCGGTCGTACTCGCCGCGCTGGTAGACGTTGAAGTAGCCGTAGCGCCCTTCAAAGATGTCGTGCGCGCCGGTGATGCCACGCTCGGCCATCTGGGCGGCCATCACACCAGCCTGAGCGGAGATCCCAACCTGGACTCGCTTGGTCATGGCCGCGTCCGCCACCGCCTGCATGTTGCCAGCCGCCTGGCAGTAGGCGATGCCCAGGGCGTCGAGCATCTGCGCCTCGTTCAGACCCATCAGCATGCCCGCCGTCGCCGCCGCCGCGAAGACGCCGAAATTGCTGGTCAGGACCCAGCCGGTCGGGCCGGGCGGCAGGGTCGGCGTGAGCCCGAGCCGGCAGACGAAGTCGAGCCCGAAGGCGATGGCCCGCACGGTCGCCTCGCCGCTCGCGCCGCGCGCCTCGGCCACCGC